>JBIIGP010000002.1:0-34856 GCA_044236415.1 Acidimicrobiales bacterium
CGGAACGAGTTCTTCACCGTCGAGTGTTTCAATCGTGATCTGAGCACCGAGGGTGGCTTGAGTGAACGCGACAGCGAGTTCATAAATGAGGTCATCGTCTCGGCGTAGAAACCGTTCATCGGCCGCAACGCGAATGTGCACGTAGAGATCACCAGCGGATCCATTCCGGGGGCCCACTGCACCTCGTCCGGACAGGCGCAGTGTCTGGCCGGTATCGACTCCGGCAGGCACGTCGACGGTGTACTCACACTCATCGAGATGACGGCCTTCACCAGCACATCCGGAGCAGGGACGTTCAATGATCGTGCCGAAGCCACTGCAACGACCGCACGGCCCTGCCGTGACCATCTGGCCAAGAATTGACTGACGAACTCGACGAACCTGTCCGGCTCCCCCACACTCGGGGCAGGTCACTGGTCCGCTACCAGGGTCGGCGCCAGTGCCGTCACATTCGGCGCAGGTCACTGCTGTGCGAACCGAGACGGAGGCCTCGCAGCCAAACACCGCTTCAGCGAAGTCGATATCGATAACCGCCTCAACATCTGCGCCACGGGGAGGTCCGCTCGGGCCGCCTCCACCTCCACCACCAAACGGCGAACCGCCATTAAAGAACATGTCGAAGATGTCGCCGAGTCCACCGCCGCCAAAAGGTGAACCCCCCTGCATGCCCGACTCGCCGTACATGTCGTACTGCTGGCGCCGTTGTGGGTCAGAAAGGGTTTCGTACGCAAGCGCAACTTCTTTGAACTGCGCTTCGGCGCTCGGGTTACCGGGGTTCGCATCTGGGTGAAGTTCTCTCGCCCGTTGTCGATACGCACGCTTCAGTTCATCAGCGGTTGCGCCACGGCTCACACCAAGCAACTCGTAGTAATCGGCCACCGTTCAGCCTTCGCTCAATGTTCGACCAAGACGATTGGCAACAACTGCCACTGCCGAAAGCGCCTGGTCGTAGTGCATGCGCGTTGGGCCAAGCACTCCGATAGAGCCCGCAGTTTCTCCATCGACAACATACGGCGCGACGACTATCGAACAATCAGCAAGTGCTTCGTTTCCGGTTTCACGACCGATCGCAACTGACAGTCCACGATCGAGGACATCTTCAAGAAGACTCACGACAACAAGTTGCTGCTCGAGAATTCGAAGAATCTCAGAAACGGTCCTTACGGCATCGAACGACGCAACCATGTCGGAGGTGCCACCAATGAAAACCTGGTCATCATGCCGATGTTCACCGCCAAGCACTGCGAGTGCGGCTCGAAGAATGATTGCGACATCTGCACTCTCACCCAAGTCCAGCGATTGGCCGTCGATTGAACTCGCCGAAGCAAGGGTCTGGCCAACGATAAGTGTGGAAAGCCGAACAGCCGCTGCATTCACGATGAGGTCATCAGCATCGGCAGAGAGCTCGATGCTGTGCTTCTCAATTGCTCCGCTTGAAAGAACAAGAACTGCGAGGACGAGCCGCGGTGAGAGGCCCACCAACTGCACCGACTTAATTGTGGCGACCTCGTGCTGTGGGCCAACAACCACCGCCGCGTAATGGGTCAACGAAGACAACAATCGGCTCGTGTCCGAAAGCATCTGTTCCATTTCGCCATGTGTACGGCTAAAGAATGTTCGAACCTGCTGCGACTCGTTGACGCCAAGCTTTCCGGGGCCGCCAAGTTGGTCGACGAAGAACCGATAACCCTTTTCGGTCGGAATGCGACCAGCGCTGGTATGAGGTTGAGCGAGGTATCCCTCGGCTTCGAGAGCCGCCATGTCATTACGAACGGTGGCGGAAGAAACGTTGACCTCAGCCGACGACGCGACGTGACCAGAGCCCACAGGCTGGGCCGTCTCGATGTATTCGGTCACCACCGCCCTCAGGATCGTGGCTTTACGTTCGTCGAGCATGAAGTCCTCTAAAATCGGGGTGCGAAACAGTGAGCACCGTCGGTCCCATGCTACCCGCCGACCCCTTTGATAAGCAGTCGAAGCCCGAGAGTGCCAGCGTTAAATTCCTCAGTCGTCGAGCCGGAGAGCCGAAACGAATGCCTCCTGAGGAACTTCGACCCGGCCGATGTTCTTCATGCGCTTCTTGCCCTCTTTCTGCTTCTCAAGGAGCTTGCGCTTTCGGCTGATATCGCCGCCGTAGCACTTGGCCAACACGTCTTTACGCTTGGCTTTGACCGTCTCACGAGCGATGATCCGACCGCCGATAGCGGCCTGAATCGGCACATCGAAAAGCTGACGAGGAATGAGTTCCTTTAGCTTCTCCGTCATTCGAAGTCCGTAGCTATAGGACTTCTCTTTGTGAACGATCATGCTGAACGCGTCGACAGCGATTGAGTTCAAAAGGATGTCGACCTTCACCAAATTTGAGACGCGGTATCCGGCGGGGTCGTAATCGAGGCTTGCGTAACCCTGGGTGCGGCTCTTCATTTGGTCGAAGAAATCAGTGACGACCTCGGCGAGAGGAAGCTCGTAAACAAGTTCCATGCGTTCGGGCGAGAGATATTCGAGCTTGATCATGTCGCCACGTCGGCCCTGACAGAGTTCCATCAACGTTCCGGTGTAATCGGTAGGTGTCAGAATCGTCGCCCGAAGGAATGGCTCTTCGATGTGGTCGACTTCATCGGCCGGGGGCAACTCACTTGGATTGTCGATCGTGAGCGTCGTGCCATTTGTTTTGTGCACGATGTACTGCACCGACGGCGCGGTGGCAATCAGCGAGAGATTGAATTCACGCTCGAGACGCTCACGGATGATCTCCATGTGCAAAAGACCAAGGAAGCCGCAGCGGAATCCGAAACCAAGAGCGCCTGAACTCTCCGGTGCATAGGTGTAACTCGAATCATTGAGACGAAGTTTCTCAAGCGCCTCACGAAGAGTTGTGAATTCGTCACCATCGACTGGATAGAGACCGCAAAAAACCATTGGCCTCGGTTCGTCATAACCATCAAGCGCAGGCGCCGGCTGCGACAAATTGGTGATGGTTTCCCCGGAACGTGCTTCGCCAACATCTTTGATTCCAGCAATGAGATAACCGACCTCGCCCGTACCGAGCGATGCCACTGGCGTTGGGTCAGGACGTCGAACACCAACCTCTTCTGCGTTGTAGACCGCTCCGGCCTGAACGAACTTGAGTCGAGCACCCGTGTTGAGCGTTCCATTCATAATTCGGACGGAAGAAACAACGCCGCGGTACTGATCGAAATGTGAGTCGAAGATAAGACCTTGCAACGGTGCGTCTGGATCTCCGACCGGAGGTGGGATGCGATCGATGACTGCGTCGAGAAGTTCGGCAACACCTTCACCTGTTTTCGCGCTCACGCGAAGAATCTCGTCGGCAGGAATCCCGAGGACCTTCTCGATCTCGGCGGCGTAGCGATCTGGATCGGCTGCGGGAAGGTCGATCTTGTTAAGTGCGGCGACGATCTCAAGGTCATTCTCAAGGGCGAGATAACAGTTCGCCAGTGTTTGCGCCTCGATGCCCTGCGCCGCGTCGACGAGCAAGATGGCTCCTTCGCACGCCGCCAGAGATCTACTCACCTCGTAGCCAAAATCGACGTGGCCGGGGGTGTCAATCAGATGGACGAGGTGGTCTTTGTAATCGAGGCGAACGCTCTGGAGTTTGATCGTGATGCCCCGCTCGCGTTCGATATCCATCGAATCGAGATACTGGGCTCGCATTTCCCTGGGGTCGACCGCGCCACAGAGCTCGAGCAGGCGGTCCGCCAAGGTGGACTTGCCGTGGTCGATGTGAGCAATGATGCAGAGATTGCGGATACGGTCGAGAGAGGCCACGAGGGCAGTCGTCCTTGGGGCGAGGGGCCGTAGGAGCCTAGACGGACCGGGGACGAATCCCGGCTCTTGTGACTCGGGGACCTCTGCCCGCTATGCTTTCCGCTCCGTGTCCGGGGCAGGTCATTCGACCCGATCCCCTCCCCCCGAATCACAACAATTCTTCAACAACAGAGGACCCCAGTGGCCAACATTAAGAGCCAGATCAAGCGCAACCGTCAGAGCGAGAAGGCCCGCCTTCGCAACAAAGCTGTCCGCTCAGAACTGAAGACTCGCACCAAGCGTGCACTGAGCGCCGCCGAAGAAGGCAGCGCCGATGTCGCAGAGCAAGCTCGCCTTGCCATTCAGCGCATCGATACCGCTGCATCGAAGGGTGTCATCCACAAGAACCAGGCGGCACGTCGTAAGAGCCGTCTCATGGCTCGCATCAACGCAGCAACCAAGTAGTCGAAGCGCCTCAGGCGCTCTCGTAGTACCGGACCGGAGCCTCGCTCCGGTCCTTTTTGTTTTCGTCGCGACTGACCCGAAAAGATCGAAAGGTCAGCGTCGGCCGCGTGAACCCGACGAGGATCGATTTCGACCAGCCAGTCGAGCCACAAGGACCTCGATGACCAACTCTGGTGGCCATGCCTTCGCCCCGTGCAGATCGAGATCAGCTTGGGCAAGCAACGCGGCAACTTCCGCTAACCGATCGCTACCGAGTCGACGAGCGCCGTCGAGAGCCTTCTTGGCGGGGAAGGTGCTGCCTTTTATCCCGAGCACGTCGGCAGCCTGTTTGTCACCGCGAATATCGGGATCGTCGAGACGAATCATCTTGAGATAGTGATTGCTCAACGTTGCGAGGATTTGCAGTGGATGACGACCGCCGCCAATCGTCATTCGCTGAAGGACATCAAGGGAACCACTGACATCGCCACCATCGATGGCATCGGTAAGGTCCCAAGGCGCAACGTCTCCAGAAACACCCAGGTATGGCTCGATGTCAGGGGCAGAAACTTTGGTGCCAGCGCCGAACACGGATTCAAGCATTTCGAGAAGCGCTGGCAAACGACCGACGTCGCTGCCGAGGTGATCAACAAGTGCACGACGAGCGGCTGGATCCAACTTGAGCGAAGAACCTGAGATGCGTTCGTCGAGCCAGCCTCCCTGCGCCTTGCCTGTTCCAGGTGAGGTATCGACAACGACTCCCCCACAGCTCGCCACAGCATCAGCGAGACTTTTGGGAACTGCAGGAGTTTTTGATTGCTTATTCGGTCGGGGGTCCTTTTCCCAGACGAGAACGAGAGACGTCGTCTCGAGAGGATCCTCGAGGTACTGCACGAGCGGTACGCAAGCGTCCTTCGTGGAAAAGACAGCTGCATTGCGGACAAGTACAACACGGCGATCGCTTAAGAATGGAAACGTTTGCGAAGCGTCAACTACCGGCCCGATCGTGTAGCCACCATCTTCAAGGGAATGATCGGTGATCGAAAGCTCCGCCAGCAGCAGTGTTCGATCACCGTCGCCTACTAGCTGTTGAATGAGCGAAGAAACCTCGTCGCCAAGAATGACTTCGTCGCTTCCTTTGACGAGGAAGACCGGTGCCGAAAGGTTGACGTTCATGCTGCTTCGAGAATTGCAGCCATGGTGTCGGCGACGCGACGCCCGTTTCTGACGTCGTGAGAGCGGAGGATCCGACACCCAAGTGCGATTCCGAGCGAGTGAGCGGCCATGGTGCCATCGCCCGCCGAACCGCGTTCGACATCGAGCAATGTCCATAAGAAACGCTTATTGGATGCTGAAAGGAACACCGGGTAACCGAGCGAGGTCAGGGCATCAGATGATCGAAGAAGAATCTTTGATTGCTCCTCGGACTTACCCAGATCAAGTCCAGCGTCGACCATGATTCGTTCGCGAGGGATACCGGCCGAACGTGCCCGCTCAGCGCGGTCGGCCAGAAATTCACAGACAGCAAGTACGACGTCGTCGTACTGAGGGTCAGGATCGGGAACACGCGGCGCTAAACGAATATGGGTAGCGACGACCGAAGCGCCAGCTGCGGAGCAAACGTCGAGATAGTCGGGGTCAGCGAAGCCGCTGATGTCGTTTCCGATACAGGCGCCTGCTTCGAAACAGGATTTCGCGACCGACGCTCGCCACGTGTCGACCGACAGCGGGAGGTCGAACCGACTTCGAAGTGCCTCGATCGCCGGAACAACACGATCAAGCTCTTCCTGTTCATTGACTTCGTCACCGGGACCAGCCTTGACGCCGCCCACATCAAGAAAATCGGCACCGTCGTTCACTAACTGCTCGGCTTTACGGAGGAAATCCTCGAACTCGAAATAGGAACCTTGGTCGTAGAACGAGTCAGGGGTTCTATTGAGAATCCCCATCACGATTGCTCGGTACGTAATGTCGAATCGAGTGGTACCCAGGTCCAAGAACACGTCGCGACCCTAACCGGCCGACACCTGCCTCAGCGGCGTTCTGCGACTTCGACGCCAAGAGGAATGGACGCGAAGAAGGACCCATGCGCTGAGTGTGATTCCGATGATCACCGGCAGCGACAGACGCGGGAGAGGAAGATCCGAACAACGCTCGGCCACTTTCATAATCCACCAAACTCCCAGCCTCACAGGCGCTTGGAGAACCACAGCTGGCCATCCTCCGATGAGTCCTGCGACGACCCCAACCGTTGATCCCCACATCATCACAAAGCCGGCGATCGGTTCGGCAAGAACGTTCGCGGGCAACGACGCGAGTGGCAACGGTCCCACTACCGGAATGATGATCGGTGCAACGGCAACTTGGGCAGCGATGGTGATCGACAGCACGCGCTTCAACCACTCGGGACCTCTCAGCCGATGAGCAATTCCTGAAGCGAACAGGGCGATGCCAATGGTTGCGGCCACCGACAGACGAAATCCGAGAGATTCGACCAGGAGCGGATCGACCACAATCAGTAGTGCGACTGCAATCGCGATTCTTCGCCGGGTTGTGACTGGCCGACCCGAGGCGGTTCCCGCGACCGCCAGCATTGCCATGGCGGTCGCGCGAAGTACTGACGGCTCGAAACGAGTGACCGCAGCGAACAGGAACAACACCGACAGCAGTGCGGCGACCTTCGAACGGCGCCCGAGTCGTGAGGCGAGGGGTGTTGCAACGGCGAGCAGGAAGACAACGTTCTGACCGGACACCACAAGAAGGTGAGAAAGCCCGGCATCTTTGAACGCCTGCACAACTTCATCGCGACTTCCTCGGTCATCTCCAATCACAAACCCCGCGTACAGAGGCCTCTGATCCTCGGGCAGCACTTGCGCGCCGCGAAGAATCGCTCCGCGTACGAGATCAACAGGAACTCGCCAGAGTTCGGTTCCGCCCTCAAGCGATGCTTCCGAAGCCGATAGCGCCATGCGCACATGTCGATACGCGACTCGCTCAGGATGCGCGAGATTTCGCAGGGTTCCTCGAACACTCAGTAAGCGGCCGGCTGAGGCTTGCCCGACAACCGATGCGGCGCGACCAGTCGCTGTGAGTTGGACTCGCCCAAGATCGGTATCGGCATCGGCAACAACACGTCCGGGAAACATCTTCGGATCAGAAACGAGCCGAAGTACTCCCGCCCAATCACGAGCTTGCACCGGCCGCAGACCCTCACGTGCATTGAATGACAAAACCGCAACTGAAAGTCCGCCGAGTACGAGGACGAGAACTCGCCGGCGGCTCAGAACTCCTGCGCAAAGCGCCATGACCCCTACTGCCATCGGCGCCTTGATTGGATGCAGCGAACCACTCCAGCACGCTGCTGCAAAGTAGGTAGGAAAATTCCGAGTCCAGTGCGATCGGCACCAGTCAATGACGTCGAAGCGCCGGAACCAGTTCGAAGGCCGCCTCATTCACCGAACCACAACGCCACTTCGGATGGTGTCGAGCTTTGTTGGGCCTATCCCCTTCACCGTAAGAAGATCATCAACGGAACGAAATCTTCCGAGTTCCCTTCGACGATCAATGATTGCCTTCGCGGTTGCCGGCCCGATTCCGCTGAGCGAATCAAGTTGCTCAAGCGTTGCGGTGTTGAGGTCCAGCGGGACTCCCGAATCTGTCCCTCCCGAAGGCGGGGAGGAACCAACGACGCCAACCGGTGGCAGTTCACCCTTTCGGGTGAACCACACCCGTTGCCCATCATTGATTGTCGATGCGAGATTGATCTGATCGAGGTCAATATCCTCGGCGGGACCTCCCGCAACCTCAAGTGCATCGACGACACGCGATCCCAGCGCCAGGCGATACACGCCCGGCTGACGCACTGCTCCTCCAACATCGATCACCACTCCTGGGGCAGATGTGGTGGTTGACGAAGCCCCTGAGCCCATACCCAATTCAGAAGCGACGGGGAGGTTCGCCGACTGCGAAGAACGCACCACAACCACCGCACACAGCAGAGCGATGAGCACCACCGCTGCCACGCCACCACCAACTCGAACACTCACAGACGATCTCTGTCGACTCAGCCATCGAAGGGACGTTGCCCAAGTGTTCGATGCCGCTGACGGTGACGGCGCACCCTTTCGTAGATGGCCAAGGGCCCGTCCTGAAAAGTCTGACTCTGATGAATCTGTTGAATCTGATGACAGCGGTGGACGATCAGCCATGAGATCTCCCCCTCTCTACCGACGCGCAGAAACGAAACGAAGGAGGAAGATTCCGGAGGCTATTCACCTACCGCCAACAAAGGAAGATCCATTCAGCCCAGCGAAGTGAGCCGACGTACTTACGGCAGTGTTGACGTACTTAGAACAACGTTGTGGTGAGTCGCTTGCGCCAAGAGCCAGTGCGGGGGTCTTCAGGCCCCAAAAGTTCGAGCAGATCAATGAACTCTTGACGAGCGTCATCGTTCGTTTTCACTTCAAGGAGCAACGACTCGAGGCGCTCTTCAATCTGCTCGGTCGAACTGATGCCAGCGCCACTTCGGACGTATGCAGCGATCCGACGCGTCTCGGCAGTTTCCGGGATACGTGCAAGTAACTCGAGCGCTTCATCACCGCGGTTCTCGCCGGCAAGAAGTTCAGCGAGATCGATAATCACGTCCGAATTGTCCGGTTCAATAGCAAGTGCCTGACGAAGGGATTCCTCGTCTCCTTGCTCGCGCAAGACATCGACAGCTGATGGTTCTGCAGGGGCGACGAGACCATTGACGAACTCGATGATCTTTTCTTCTGGCAACGCACCAACGAATTGGTCAACGATCTTTCCACCAGAGATGGCGAACACGGCCGGAATGCTCTGCACCTTGAATGCTTGCGAGGCAGCCGGATTTTCATCAACATTGATCTTCGCAAGAACAACTCGACCTTCAGTCGCAGCGACAGCGGCCTCGATCATTGGACCGAGCGTCTTACACGGACCGCACCATGGGGCCCACAAATCAACGACGACCGGGGTCGTCATCGAGCGGTTAAGGACCTCGGCTTCAAGGGTTTCGTCAGTTACGTCGATAATCACAGGCTGAAGGATACGGCCGCTCACCAAGAAGCGGGGCCAGCGACCCCGCCGGTAGCGTGTCGTCATCCTGAGCCCGGAGTTGCCATGACCCCCTCAAGCGACATTGCAGGCATTAACGCTGCGAATATCACCCAATGGATGCTTGAACGCGTGCCGACTCTCGCCGAACCGCTTGAGTTCCAACTCATCACCGGAGGTCTCTCCAACCTCACCTACACCGTGAGCGACGCAAGAGGGCGGCGTTGGGTTCTTCGCCGACCGCCACTTGGGCACGTGCTTGCTACTGCCCACGACATGGGTCGCGAGGTTCGGATCATCACCGCACTCAGCAACACGGACGTTCCGGTGCCACCCGTCGTTGGCTTTTGCGATGACGTTGCCGTTAACGAAGCACCCTTTTACGTCATGGATTTTGTCGACGGTGTGATCGCACGAAACACCGAAGCCGGGTCGTCCCTTACTGTCGCTGCCCGCGCTAACGCTGGTCGTTCGCTCATCAGCGTTCTCGCAACAATCCACGATATTGACGTTGATGCGATCGGTCTCGGAGATCTTGGACGCAAAGAGTCCTACGTCGAACGCCAACTCTCCCGATGGCAGCGACAGTGGGAATCCACCAAAGACGCCGAAGTGCCTGAGATGACAGAGCTTCACAGCCGCCTTTCGGCAGCCATCCCGGAACAGGGGCCAGCAACAATCGTGCACGGCGATTATCGCCTCGACAATTGCATCGTCGACAACGATGGCAACGTCATTGCTGTCCTCGACTGGGAACTGTGCACGCTCGGTGACCCGCTCGCCGACCTCGGGTTCATGTTCGTCTATTGGGCCGAAGCCAATGACCCGTATGTTGTTATCGAGGGTTCAGCAACAGCGCTCGAAGGCTTCCCCAGCCGTTCGGAGTTGCTCGCAACTTACGAACAGTTGACCAATCGTGACGCGAGCCAAATCGGCTATTTCGTCGCCCTGGGTTACTGGAAGCTCGCCTGCATTCTGCAGGGCGTTCTCGTTCGCTACCGTTCTGGGGCTATGGGAGATCAATCCACCGACGCCGATTCAGGAGCCTCACCAGTGCAGCGCCTTGCCGTTGCCGGGCTGGCTGCATTCGACGGGCAGATCGGCGGAGCACGTGTCTGATCTTTACGAACTGATCGAAAGCCCCGAGCTCGACTCCCCGACTCTCCTGCTGGGTCTCGACGGTTGGATCGACGCAGGACTTGCCGCTACGAACGCGTTCGGCACACTCCTCGAAAATCTCGAAACAGTGACTGTCGCCCGATTCGACGCTGATTCACTTATCGACCATCGATCACGACGACCAACAATGCACCTGCTCGATGGAATCAATACGGGCCTCACATGGCCAACCATTGAACTCCGGGCGGGATTCGATGCAGACGGCGCCTCGGTTCTCTTTCTCGTCGGAGCAGAACCTGATCATCGCTGGATGGCCTTCGCTGATGCCGTCGTCGATCTGTCACACCAGTTTGAGGTCTCTGCAGTTTTCGGATTAGGCGCGTATCCCGCGCCGGTCCCCCACACTCGGCCAACCCAAATCGTGACCACCGCTACCGACGCCGAGATGGCCCAACGCGTCGGAAGCGTCAGCGGACGTATGGATGTTCCAGCCGGAATTAACGCGGCCATAGAACTGGCCTGTGCCGCATCCGGACTCCAAGCCACCGGACTCTGGGCCCAGATTCCCCATTACGCCGCCGGAATGCCCTATCCCGCCGGAGCCCTGGCCCTTGTCGAAGGACTGCGAACTATCGCTGGGCTGAACTTCAACCTTGGCTCACTCGTCGAAGATGCGCGTACATCTCGTGTACGTCTCGACGAGCTCGTCGCCAATAGCGACGAACATATCGAGATGGTTCGTCAGCTCGAGGCGCAGGCCGATTCACAGGTCGCCATAGAAGACCCGCTCCCGATGGGAGACGATCTCATGGCCGAGCTCGAACAGTTCTTGCGCGAACAAGACTGACGATTTGCTCGTTGCTAGCCCGCGACGAGATTCACCAAATTTGGTGGCTTACAAATCACCTTGCGCGGCGGCTTGCCGTTGAGGTGCGCCTGAACTTTCTCACTCGACAAAGCAATCGATTCTGCTGTTGCCGCATCGATCCCTGAAGCAACCTCAATTCGATCACGAACTTTGCCGTTGACCTGCACAACCATCGTGACGGTATCGACAGCGAGCATCGACTCATCAGCGACCGGCCACGGCAAACGATGAACGTCGTCACCATGGCGACGCTCGCGGAGTTCCGCGGTGACATGTGGCGCCATCGGGGCCATCAGAAGAAGCAACGTATCGATTGCGAGATCAAGCGTTTCCTTACGCGGCCCGCCATCGATCTTGACGTAGCGATAGAGCTCATTCGTGAACTCCATGAATGCCGCAACTGTGGTGTTGTACGCCCACCGTTCATAGTCGTCGGTGACTTTCACAATGAGGCGATTTGCACGTCGCTCCAGTTCAATGTCGTCATCGTTGGCTTCGCGCTCAACCGATGCAACACCGACATCACCCAAAGCGATTCGCCACACGCGATGCAGGAACCGTGAGCATCCTTCGATGCCTACGCCTTCCCAATCAACGTCATCTTGTGGCGGGCCAACGAACAGATGAGCGAGACGAAGTGCATCTGCGCCATCGGTGTCGAGAATCTCTTCTGGGGCGACCAGGTTGCCCTTCGACTTCGACATCTTGTCGCCATCGAGACGAATCATTCCCTGTGTGAAAAGTCGAGTGAATGGTTCGCGCAGGTTTGCTGGAGCAACACCGAGGTCGCTGAGAGCTTTGGTGAAGAAACGTGCGTACATCAGGTGCAAGATCGCGTGCTCAACTCCACCGATGTACTGGTCGACAGGCATCCATGATTTGACAGCTTCAGTGGAAAACGGCTGCTCGTCGTTCCACGGATCACAGAATCGCAAGTAGTACCAGGACGAATCGACGAACGTGTCCATCGTGTCAGTCTCGCGATGAGCTGATCCCCCACATGTCGGACAGGTCGTCTCAAAGAACCCTGCGTGAAGGCGAAGCGGAGACTCGCCGGTTGGAAGGAACTCGACATCGTCTGGAGCCAAGACGGGAAGGTCGGCCTCGGGCACCGGAACCATTCCGCACTTGTCGCAGTTAATGATCGGGATCGGACAGCCCCAGAAGCGCTGACGACTTACGAGCCAATCGCGTAAGCGAAAGTTGATCGTGCCAGTGCCGATGCCTTCGGATTCGAGGAACGCGATTGCTGCAGCGATTCCTTCCTCTTTGCCGAGTCCGTCAAGGAAGCCACTGTTGATGTGAACGCCATCGCCGGTGAACGCTTCTCCATCGAAATCGGACGGAGGTTCGATGGTGCGAACAATCGGAAGGTTGTGGGCCTTCGCGAAGTCCCAGTCGCGCTGGTCCTCAGCCGGAACCGCCATGATGGCGCCTGTTCCATAACCCATGAGTACATAGTCGGCGAGGAACAACGGAACCGGTTGCTTCGTAAATGGATTGAGGACGTAGGAGCCTGTAAAGACTCCGCGCTTATCGAGAGAACCTTCTGAGGACATTCGCTCGACATCGCTCGCCTTACGTGCACTCGCCACGAACGCAGCGACTTCATCGCGGCGATCATCGGCCACCACTACATCGACAAGGGGATGTTCAGGGGCCATTACCGAGTAGGTCATACCGAAACTTGTGTCGGGACGAGTCGTGAAGACATCGACCTTCACGCCCGAGGAGTGTGGCGTCCCCTCAGCGTCAACAACCTGCATCGAGAATTCGGCGCCTTCCGAACGTCCGATCCAGTTGCGCTGCATGATCTTGACCCGCTCCGGCCAGTCGAGATCATCGAGATCGTCAAGAAGTTGCTGGGCGTAATCGGTGATCTTGAAAAACCACTGCTCAAGATCACGCTTTTCGACAATGTCACCAGAGCGATCGCAGGTGCCATCAGCATTGACCTGCTCGTTCGCAAGAACCGTCTGACAACCCGGACACCAATTCACTGGGGCATTGCGGCGATAAGCCAAACCCGCTTCGAGGAACTTCAGGAAAATCCATTGCGTCCACTTCTGGTACTCAACCGAATGACTGGTGACTTGCCGACGCCAGTCATAAACAGCGCCAATTCGCAGAATTGAACTGCGAAGCATTTCGATGCGTTCGTCAGTGAACTCCCGAGGGTGGCGACCGGTTTTGATAGCGGCGTTCTCCGCAGGAAGACCGAAACTGTCAAAGCCCATCGGCGAAAGTACGGCGTAACCGTTCATTGTTCGGTAGCGAACTATGAGATCACCGAAGGTGTAGTTACGAACATGCCCCATATGAGCCGCACCGCTCGGATACGGATACATGCAGAGCGTGTACCAATGGGGTCGAGGATCGTCGTTATCGACGTTATAGAAGCCGTCAGTCGCCCAACGCTCCTGCCACTTCGCCTCGAGAACGGGGGGTTCGTAGCCATCGACCATGGGGGCCGATGGTAGGCGACGCACCGACCTCGGCCCTTCACTCACGAGGTGTGCATTCACATGCAACGTACGCCGTTCCCGCTCGTTTTCGATTTTGCTGACTTGGTGGCTGCCGGTACAGTTCGGAATCCATTCGGGGCTATAGCTCAGTTGGTAGAGCGCTTCCATGGCATGGAAGAGGTCAGGGGTTCAATTCCCCTTAGCTCCACTCCGAAAAGGTAAATGCCCGTGACAACTAGTCACGGGCATTTGTGATTTTCAGCTCAGTTTGGCAACGCTCGGTGCGTTATGCCTCGTCGGTTTGCCATTCAAGAACCGGTACGTCGCGCCAGAGACGCTCAAGGTCGTAAAAGGCTCGGGTTTCTTCGTCGAAGATGTGAACGATGACATCGCCGTAATCAACGAGCACCCATGTTCCGTCGTCGAGCCCCTCAACCCGAATGGGCTTCAGACCTCCAGCCAAAAAGACATCTTCTTCAATGCCCGCTGCGATCGCTCGAACCTGACGGTTACTTGTACCGGAGGTGATCACAAACCATCCGGTGATTGAGAGGACGTCACCGACATCCAGAATTACGGTGTCGGCATCAGTCTTCCTCTTCGCTGCACGCGCAATCTCAAGATGGAGTTGAAATTCCTCGCCGGGATTCACTTGCGAACCGTTGTTGAAGTCATGGAACTGACGGTAGACGTTGACGACGATGGCAAACCGGATGAGCCACTCGTGGGTCCGAATTTTGCGAGGAAGTCCTCGCCGAGAATGACAGTCATGTCAGCACCTGAGTTCGATTGTTTGCTTGCGACAAGTTCGCCCATCGTCAATGCGCTCTGCATCTTTTGTGCAGTCGCTTCGGACGTTCCGTCGAAGTAGATGATTTGTGTGGTTGCTTGGCCGAACGACTTCGCATTTCCGATGACGTCGACCTGACCGCCGGCAGCATTCAAAATAATTGCGGCGTTAATCCCATTACTGAGTTGACCTGTTCCGTCGAGGACACGAAGACGAGGACGAGCCCCTGGCGCTCCATCAGGGAAGGGAACGATCGCTGCAACTGCGTCAAGAGCTGCCGACTCTTGCGAGGTCACCATCGGGCCGCCACCGGGCACCGGCGAACCCGTTGGAACAGGAACAACCGGAAGTGAGGAAATGCTCAACTGGCCACGAGCCACCGAAGCAACAAAGCGGCCCAATCCCGAAGCGGTAGTTCCCGGGAACGGCGCGCTCCCCGACTTCACCTTTGCCAACCACGCTTTCCAAAAGAGTTCCTGGCGAATCAAGCGATTGACATCGTTGTCCTTCGGGCTCTTGCTCGTGAGGAACGAAGCAACCTGATCAGCCTTCAGCGTGACGGTTCCCTTGGGGAAGACGACCGCATCTTTTGAGTCCCGGACTGCATCTGGGCTGTTGAAACTGATCGGGGCATACGGTCCGATCAACGTGGCCCATTCACTTGATTCGATCGCGAAGCTTTCGTTGAAATTGAGGTTGAGGACTTTCCCAACTCCGGCAGCTACTGCATCGATGCCTTCCGCTTTCCAAAATTCGGACAACGGAAGCATCCCGAAGTTGGTCGGTATCCCAAGCGTGGAAGGGATGAGCAGGACACCTCCCGACGAGTCCGAAGTCAGCGCAAAGACAACCGCAGAATCGAGAGTTCCGTCAGGCGCAATCACCGCGCCAATGGCAGTGGGCGTCTTTTCGACAACCGCTTCATAACCGGGAGCTGCAGGATCAGTGACTCGTTTGACCAATTGGCCGTCGGAACTGTCGAGGATGACCCGAAGACCGAAGAACACGAGCACCGGAAGCACTGCGAAAAGGAAGACACCGACGAGTGCTGGGTATCCGAAACGCCACCAGCGAGATCCGGTTACTGGATCGGAGCCAGGGACGAGATTCGGCGCTTTCGTACCCGCTCCGAGACCAGCTTCGGGAGCAGCGGCTTGCGCCGATCCCCCGCCTGATTGCTTACCCCGACGGCCCTGGGTCTTCTTCGCGGCAGCGGTCTCGTTATGTTCCGCTACGAGCGCAGAGAAGTCGAAATCATCGCCAGACGACGGTGTTCCAGATGAAGGCGGAAGTGGAAGGTCGGGCGTCATGAGTCGGCCAAACCGTACAGCCCACGAGACCGAATCTCATTGATGACAGGGCCTCCAACAAAGGGCTCGAGTGGTCGACCGGAACGAACACGATCACGCAGTTCGCTTGACGAGATATCGAGACGAGGGATTGAAACCCTCACTGCTGACCAACCCGAAGGTGGCTCGGCATCGCGCTCTCCCTCGCGATCAACAATGACCAATGTCGCGAGATCTTGCAGTTCTTCAAAGCGGTGCCACGTGTGCAAATTGGTTGCAGCGTCGGAACCTACGATCAGGAACAGTTGCTGATCGGGAGCAGAAAGTCGCAGAAATTGCAGGGTGTCGATCGAGTAAGTCACTCCACCCCGATCAATTTCGAGACTGCTGGCTTCAAGTCCTTCAATGCCTTGAACCGCTGCATTGACCATCGCGAAACGATCGGAAGCCTCTGATAGCGGTCTCGTACCCGTCTTTTGCCAAGGATCATTTGCGACCATGAGGAGCACACGCTCGAGATGAAGGGCGGAACGGACCTCAACTGCAGCTGCGATATGGCCGATGTGAGGTGGGTCAAAAGTTCCGCCGAGAATCCCGAGACCGCGACGAACAGGAGGCATTCAGAAGAGTGTACGGTCGGTCAAGGACGAAGTTCCCGTCGGTCGGCGCAGAGCGGTGACACATGTCACGCAACTCTGAGGGAACACCCCCACCCCTCCGTGCGGTTACACCATTGTCATTTCCCCCCGAAACGACGTGTTCAGGATTTCGATCCGGAGCAAACCCGTCGGTGGCAGCATCGGCACCATTTAGGAGTCCCCGCTATGAGCGATTCAGTCGGCCAGTACCTCAACGAAATCGGTCTTGTCCCCCTTCTCACCGCGCTCGAAGAGCGCGAGCTTTCACAGACCATTGAAAAGGGCGTTGCCGCCGCGGCACGCCTCGAGAACGGCGAGCGTTCTGTCGCCCTGAAGTCCGAAGTTCGCGCTGCCGCTGTAGCGAAGGACCGTTTCATTCGCGCCAACCTTCGATTGGTCGTGAGCGTTGCACGTCGCTATCCCCTGCCCCCAGGCATGGAACTCCTCGATCTCATCCAAGAAGGAAATATCGGCCTCGAGCACGCCGTCGACAAGTTTGATTGGCGCAAGGGATTCAAATTCTCGACCTACGCGACATTCTGGATCCGTCAAGCAATCGGTCGAGCACTCGACCAAAAGGCCAGCCTCGTTCGTCTCCCCGGCGACCGATCAGCCGGCCTGCGGGCCGCTCTGCGACAGGTGTCAGGCGACGGCGACCAGCTCGATTCTGAGAATGCCTGGCTCCACCGCCTGACCACGCCGACCTCTCTTGATCGGACCATCGGTGAAGACGATTCCAACGAACTCGTTGACATCCTCCCCGATTCACTTCCTGGCCCCGAGGAAATCGTCCTCGAACAGATCGATCATGAGATGATCGCCTCACTGCTCTCGGTCCTTGATCCACGTGCCCGCCTTGCGGTTGAGCAGAGGTTTGGCCTCCATGATGGGCGCCGTCGGTCATACCGAGAGGTCGGCGACGAACTCGGAGTCACCGCCGAAGCCGCTCGTCGTCTCGTGAAACGGGCCATGGCATCGGTCCGAGAAAGCGCCCCAGACACCATCGACGCCGTCTGATTCCGCCGTTCGCGGAAATGGCTTTGCGCTCAAGGGCGTGGGTCCATCAACCTTGTGTCTGTGACAACCGAATGGTCTCCCTCTTCATGGCGTTCCCGAGACGTCGTTCAGCAACCTGACTGGGCCGACCTCAGCGCTCTTGATGACGTCGTCAAGCGACTTCGGTCAATGCCTCCGCTCGTCTTCGCTGGAGAGGCACGCAGCCTCACCTCCGACCTTGCCAAGGTCGCTAACGGCGAAGCCTTCCTTCTGCAGGCGGGAGATTGTGCGGAGTCTTTCGACTCGTTCAGCGCCGACTCGATTCGCGACAAGCTCAAAGTCATTCTGCAGATGGCCGTCGTGCTTATGTACTCATCTGGAGTTCCGGTCGTAAAGGTTGGGCGCATCGCTGGTCAGTTCGCGAAGCCACGCTCGTCCGGAACCGAAACGATCGATGGCGTCGAACTACCTTCCTTCCGAGGGCACATGGTGAATGACATTGACTTCACTCCAAGCGCCCGTGTGGCTGACCCCGAACGTCTGATCACCGCGTACCAACAATCAGCCTCAACGCTGAACCTCGTTCGCGCCTTTACGAAGGGCGGCTTCGGCGATCTCTCACGCGTGCACGCCTGGAATCAAGAATTCGTTGCGTCGAGCGCCGAAGGCCAGCGTTATGAAGAAGTCGCAGCGGGCATCGAACGTGCGCTGCAGTTCATGTCTGCATGTGGGGTCGACACTCTTTCTACGCCTCAACTGCACACGGTCGACGTGTCCACGAGCCACGAAGCGCTCATCCTCGGCTACGAAGAAGCACTCACGCGCCAAGATTCACTTACGGGCGATTGGTACGACTGCTCAGCCCACATGCTTTGGATCGGTGAACGAACTCGCCAACTCGATGGAGCGCATGTTCACTTCCTCTCCGGCGTTGGCAATCCGATTGGCTGCAAGATCGGTCCAACCGTGACTCCAGATGAGGTCATCGCATTGTGTGAAGCGTTGAACCCCGGCCGTATCCCCGGTCGCCTCACTCTCATCACGCGTATGGGTGCCGAGACAATTGGCTCCACACTTCCACCGCTCCTCACCGCCGTTCGAGATTCGGGTCACCCTGTGGCCTGGGCGTGCGACCCAATGCATGGCAACACCTTCACCGCCCCGAGCGGACGTAAGACTCGCCATTTCGACGCTGTCCTCGCGGAAATCGCCGGGTTCTTCGCGGCCCATCGCTCTGTCGGCACTTGGCCGGGGGGCGTCCACATTGAGCTCACCGGCGACAATGTCACCGAATGCCTCGGAGGAGCCGAAGAGATCTTGGATGCCGATCTGGGCACTCGCTACGAGACCATGTGCGACCCACGATTGAACGCTCGACAGTCACTCGATCTGGCCTTCCGAGTCGCTGAGCTGCTCCAGTTGGGCTGAAAGGCTCAATCCCGACCCCATGGGTCGACAATTGACGTGTGAGGAGATAGATTCCCGACCAGCAAAGTCAGGTTTCCGATCCAACGTTGCAGAAGAGCCCCCACATGTCTGAATTCGAGATCGACGCGGCATCGGCTGCAGATATCGCAAAGTTTGAAGTTCAACTCGCCCGCTACCTCGCAGGCGAACTGGAAGAGGACGTCTTTCGTGTCTTCCGCCTGAACAACGGCATCTACGGCCAACGCCAGGGCGGACACAACCAGATGATCCGCATCAAGGCGCCGTACGGCACCATTACCGCTGCTCAACTCGATCGCATGGGCGATCTGGCCACCGAGTACTCACGCGGTTGGGGTCACCTCACGACGCGTCAGGCCATCCAGTTCCATTTCGTTCAGCTTGAGCGAGTACCCGATCTTCTTCGCGACATCGCAATCGTCGGGATGACCAGTCGTGAAGCGTGCGGCGACACCGTTCGAAACGTTCAGGGTTGCCACTTGGCCGGTGCTTGCCCAAGTGAAGTCCTCGACATCACTCCGTGGGCCGAAGCCACGTTCAAACACTTCCTTCGCAATCCACTCGGGCAGCGCCTGCCCCGGAAGTTCAAGATCAATTTCTCGGGCTGCGCAACCGATTGCGGTCAGGCCATGTTCAACGACGTCGGCATCATCGCTACTACTCGAACAAACGAGGACGGTTCGGTGGAAGCCGGATTCCGCGTCTTCATCGCTGGCGGGCTTGGAGCGAATCCGCACGCCGCTCTTGCGCTTGAACCGTTCACGGCGAAAGAAGACCTTCTTCCCACGATCGAGTCGGTACTTCGAGTCTTCGAACAGACCGGCAACCGCGACAACAAACTTCGTGCGCGTATGAAGTGGGTCGTCGACAACCTCGGTTTCGAAGAAGTCCAGCGCCGAGTACTCAAAGTTCGCCATTTTCTTCTTGGCTCATCGACTTGGCCCGGAGGCATCCCCGCAGAAGTCATCGAAATGGGTGATGCGCCTGCCGGCACTGCCGGTGCACCGGGCAACACTGCAATGGGTCAGGGAACTCCGGTCGTTCTTCGCCGTCCTGGTGCATTTGAACGCTGGGAAGACTCAAACGTCATTCGCGGCGCCGCAAAGGGCACAGTGTCCGCCATCGCCCACGCCCGTCTCGGCGATGTCACAACCGCACAGTTCCACGGGCTTGCCGCAATTGTCCGTGAGTTCGGAGTCGACGTCCGCGTCACGAATCGCCAAAACTTTGCTCTGCGCAATCTCACCGAAGAGCAGCTTCCGCTCCTCTTCGATCGACTCACTGCACTCGACATGGCGAGTCCTTCTGCTGAATTGGTCAGCGATGTCGTGGCTTGCCCGGGAGCCGACACCTGCAACTTGGCTGTCACCCAAAGCCGCGGTTTGGCCGATGCGATCGAGACCGCACTTCAAACCGAGGGTTTGGCCGAAGTTGGCGGCTTGCGCATCAACATTTCGGGATGCACGAATTCCTGCGGTCAGCACCACGTCGCCGATATCGGTTTCCACGGCGCTGAGCGTCGGGCACACGGCAAGTCCGCCCCTGGTTACACAATGCTTCTCGGCGGTTATGTAGGTGACGAAAAGATTGAGTTTGGCGAACGCGCAACGCGACTGCCGGCGAAATCAGCACCCGAAGCCGTTGTGCGCGTTGTTCGTCGCTTCAACGATGAGCGCACCGCTGGCGAATCGTTCCGCGGGTGGATCGATCGTTCTGGGGGCGTCGCAACGCTGGGCAAAGAACTCAAAGAACTCGACGTGTTCCCGAAGCCCGAAGAGAACCCCGACTTCTTCGTCGATTACGACGAAACCGGTCCGTACACCGCTGAAATTGGTGAGTCGGAGTGCGCAACATGAGCCTCACCAACTTGTCAGCTCCTGAGTTCAGCAACGAAGAACTCGCCGAACTCAGCAATGACTTCGAATCTTGGAGCCCAGAAGAGATCATCGGTTGGGGCGTCGAGACGTTTGCCCCTCATCTTTCAATCACGGCATCGATGACCGATGCCGTTCTCATCGATCTCGCAACGAAGGTCTTCCCCGCCATCGAAGTCGTCTTTATCGATACCGGCTACCACTTCCCCGAGACGCTCGAAACTGTTGAACGAGTCCGCCAGCGCTATGGACTCAATCTCCGCATGATGACCGTTGCACTCCAGGATGAACCGCTATGGCAGGCCGACCCAGAGGGTTGCTGTTCGGCGGTGAAGGTCGGGCAACTCGATCGAGCACTTTCGGGCAGAGCCGCATGGATGAGTGGTTTGCGTCGCGCCGAAGCCGATTCTCGCGTCACTGCTCCCCTCGTTGCCCGAGATCTGCGTGGCCTCATCAAGATCAATCCGATCGCAATGTGGTCCGACGAGCAGGTGGCGAACTACATCGATCAGAACAACATCATCGTGAACCCGTTGCTCTTAGACGGCTTCACCTCGATTGGTTGTCAGCCGTGTACGCAGAAGCCGACTGACCCCAGCGATCCAAGATCTGGCCGATGGGCCGGACGATCAAAGACTGAGTGCGGCCTTCACCTGATGTAGGGATCGCTATTCGAGAATGTCGACGAACTTCTCGAGCTGGCGAAGGTTTCGACATTCGTACACGCCATCGGTGTGGGCGCCGTAGTCACTGACGATTGAATCGCCAGTGTCCCAGTAGGCCTTCGGCTCAGGGTTCAGCCAATAGACATGCCGTGCCTTCTTACGCATCTCTTTGATTGTCCATGACTGTGACGCGTGGTAATTGTTACGAGCATCGCCAAGGATGAGAACTGTGGTCTTCGGTCCGACTTCACGACCGTACTTTTCCCAAAAGACCTCGAAGGCATGGCCGTAATCTGAATGACCGTCGACCCAAACGACATCGGCCTCGGTATTCACCCGATGAATCGCAACGCTGATGTCCTCGACGCCCTCGAAATACTGCGTCACTTCATCGAGCCCATCGATAAAGACAAAGGATCGAACTCGCGAGAACTGCCCGGAGATTGCGTAGACGAGTTGCAACGTAAAGCGAGCGAACGCAGCAACTGAACCTGAGATGTCAGCGATAACAAAGATCTCGGGTTTCGATGGACGCGGATACCGGAATCGAGGATCGGCAGGCACACCGCCGTAGCTCAGCGACTGACGGACCGTGGCCCGGAAATCAAGGGGGCCCTTGCGGCCATGGCGCCGTTTACGCGCAAGACGAACCGCAAGTTTGCGAGTGAGTGGGTAAATGGCTTTGCGAAGGCTCACCAGTTCTTCACGGTTCGCATGCATGAAGTCAACATCTTCAGGCAGGGGCTTGCGCAATGTCTTTGCCATCGCTTCCACACCACGATCGGCGACGAGCCGACGACGAATTTCCGCTTCGATCTCTTTCTTCATTCGATCGATACGGGACTCAAACTCGTCACGCTCAAGACGTTCTTCAAGCGGTGTCAGTGGTGCTGGGCTTTCCTGTTGCGCCTCATCCATCAAGCGTTCAAGAACACCATCAAGATCAAGATTTCGCAGGGTGCGATACAGGTAGTACGTACCCCCAACTGGTCGACCTGGTTCCATGCCTGCAAAGCGGGTAACTGCCTGACGGGCCAACGCTCGCATCATCGCGTCGTCACCTTGACGCATCGCTTGAAAGAGCATCTCGGCCATCTGTTCAGGCGACATTGCCTCGCCGCCACCACCGGCTCCGGCTCCCCCAGCTTCGGGATTCATCGGAACCTCATCGTCATCGGTGATCTCCGGCAGTTCGTCGCCACCACCGAGTGAATACTCACTCCCGCGGAGTGAGAAATACACCTCAAAGACCGTTTCGAAGGCACGCCAATGCGAATTGTTCTTCACCAATGTCGCCGCAAGGGCGTACTTAAATGCGTCACGATCCTCGAGCGGAATATGCGTGATGGCTTCCATCGCGTCGAGATTCTCGGTGAGGCTTACTGGCAGACCAGCAGCGCGAAGTTCGACGATGAAACCCGAGAGCAATTCGAGCATTGGAGACGGCGTTGCCTCAGTCGAGGTCATGGTGGTCAGGTTCTACCGATCAGCTCGTGCGCGGAACGCCGGGCTTCTTCGCGCCACTATCGCCCTGAAGCTCCTTCGACGCCTTCGCTATATCGCTCTGATACTTCAGAAGGATGTTGAGAGTCTCGACGGCTTCAGCCTCGGTGATTGATTCGACGCCAAGGAGCAGAAGTGTCTTGGCCCAGTCGAGCGTCTCGGAAACCGACGGGGACTTCTTGAGTTCGAGCTGGCGGATCGAGCGAACAATTCGGGCAACCTGATCGGCGAGGCTGTCACTGATTTCAGGGAGCCTCGTAAGAACGATTTCCTTTTCGCGATCCATTTCGGGGTAATCGATATGGAGGAACAAACAGCGCCGCTTCAATGCTTCAGAGAGCTCACGGGTGTTGTTCGAGGTAAGGAACACCATTGGAATCTGGCGGGCCTCAATAGTTCCGAGTTCCGGGATCGATACCTGGTAGTCGGACAAAATTTCGAGCAGGAGTGCCTCGGTCTCGACTTCGACGCGATCAACTTCATCGATGAGAAGTACGACTGGGTCCTCAGCGCGGATTGCTTCAAGCAAAGGACGAGTCAGTAGAAACTCATCGGAGAAAATATCGGTCTCGATGTCTTCCCAACTCGAATCCGCATTTCGCTCGGCCTGGATGCGAAGCAACTGCTTCTTGTAATTCCACTCATACAGTGCCTTCGACTCATCGAGGCCCTCGTAACACTGGAGGCGAATAAGTCGGGCGCCGAGAATCTCGGCAACCGACTTCGCCAACTGCGTCTTACCAGTACCGGCAGGGCCTTCCACGAGGATGGGCTTGCCGAGTCGATCAGCAAGAAAAACGACACCAGCGATGGCCTCATCGGAGAGGTAGTCGACCTCACGGAGGCGAGTACGTACAGCCGCGGGGCTTTCGAAGCGATAATCCATTTCCCGACAGTACCGGCCCGCCGCCGTGTCACAGGCACTCAAGGGCTTCGGGAGAGGCGGTAATGAGGAGGGCTAGCCCCGGACTTGGCCTTGACCCCTCACGACAAACTTGGCGGTCGTCAGCTCACGTAGACCCATGGGACCTCGGGCATGGAGTTTTTGGGTCGAGATTCCAATTTCAGCACCGAACCCGAACTCTTCACCATCAACGAACCGGGTGGATGCATTGACAAGAACTGCAGCAGCGTCGACTTCCGTTGTGAATCGGTCAGCTGCCTCAAGAGACCTCGTGATGATCGCCTCGGAGTGACCTGAACTATTTCGGGCGATGTGATCAATTGCCTCGTCGATGCTCTCGACAATGCCAACCGCCAACGTGAGATCAAGGAATTCGGTTGACCAGTCCTCATCTGTCGCCGGCACGGCGCCGGGGAGTAGCTCAAGGGCATGGTGATCGGCTCGAATCTCGACGCCATTGAGTGCATCCGCTGCACGGGGAAGGAACTCACCTGCCACAGAGCGATGGACAAGCAATGTCTCTGCTGCATTGCAAACCGAAGGACGCTGCATCTTCGCGTTCACGATGACGTTGATCGCGATGTCCAAATCGGCGTCGGCATCGACATACACATGGCAATTTCCGTCGCCGTCGATCACATAGGGAACTGTTGCGTTCTCGAGTATCGAAGCGATAAGCGACGGCCCTCCGCGCGGAATGAGGCAATCAATGGTGTCTCTTTGACGCATAAACTCAACAGCCGCCTCGCGTGACGTATCGGCGACGAGGATCACGGAATCAGCGGGTAACGACGCGCTCGCAATCGCTGTGCGCAAAACCGACTCAATTGCGATATTCGAATCGATCGCTCCGGACGAACCGCGCAGGAACGCGGCGTTGCCGGATTTCAGACAAAGTCCTGCCGCATCAGAGGTGACATTTGGTCGGTTTTCGTAAATGATTGCGATGACTCCGAGTGGTACTCGGACTCGAGAAATACGCAAACCGTTCGGGCGCACCCACCCATCGATGACCTCGCCAACAGGATCGGCAAGAGACGCGACCTGGCGCAATCCACCCGCCATGGAACCGATTCGCTTTTCGTCGAGACGAAGACGATCAACAACTGTTGGGCTCACACCATCGGATTCGGCGCGATCAACATCGACTGCGTTTGCGGAGAGGACCACGTCTGCCGAAGCCACGAGGAGATCCGCAGCGGCGAGGAGAGCATCGTTTTTCTGCGCCGAAGAAGCAGTGGCAAGAACCCGAGAAGCTGCTTTGGACCGGCGTCCGAGCTCAGCAATGGGGGTTGTGGCATCGTGCGAAGTCATAGGAGCAAAGGGTAGTCGTCGTCACGTCGGCCACAACGGGCCTCACAATCACTCCAGCATGTGGGAACTAGCGTGAGAGCCGATGAGCAACTCCGGCGAGGGCACGACCTCACAGAGGACACATCACCTCGTCCGATCTAGCGCCGTTGTCGCCCTCGGTACGGGGCTGAGCCGACTCACCGGGTTTCTTCGCGTGGGAGTCATGGCCTACGCGATCGGCGCAACTGCGCTTGCCGAGGCCTACAACCTAGCGAACAACACGCCCAACCTTCTTTACGACCTTGTCCTCGGAGGCATCCTTTCAGCAACGCTTGTACCTGTTGTCGTTGCCCATACGGGTCGAGATGACAACCGGGGAATCGACGCCCTCGCCACAGTGATCAGCGTTGTTCTTGTCGCTGCCACAGTTCTTGGAATTGCGCTCTCACCGGTCATCATCCACCTCTACAACCTGTCTTCATCTCCTAGCGATGCGTCGACGCAAGCGGCTGTTGCCGTTCCGCTTTTAATGATGTTTGCCCCGCAGATTCTTTTCTACGGTCTCACAAGTCTCGGCACCTCGTTACTCAACGCCCGACGTTCATTCGCGGTGCCTGCGTTTGCGCCTGTCCTTAACAACATCGTTGTGATCTGCCTCTTTCTGGCGCTCCCCCATCTCGCCTCCGGCGATGCCTTGACCTTTGATCAAGTGCGTCAGGACACCGGACTCCTTCTCCTTCTCGGATTCGGAACCACTGCGGGCCTTGCGGCGATGACCCTTGTTCTTTGGCCGGCTATGCGCAGCGCAGGTATCCGACTTCGTTGGAACTTTGATCTGCGTGACCCCGCCGTTCGCGAAGTCGGTCGCCTTTCGGGCTGGACCCTCGGGTACGTCGTGTCGAACCTGATCGCATATGGCGTCATCCAGACTCTTGCCAACGGCGTCGACGGAGTTTCGATCTACGCATATGCGTGGCTGTTCTTCCAACTTCCATACGGACTTTGGACGGTATCGGTCATGACCGCATACACCCCCGAACTATCGGCTCTGCACGCGGCGGCGAACATCGAAGGTTTGCGAGATCGCTTCGGCGCGGGACTCCGCCTCGTACTTGTCATTGCCCTTCCAGCCACGATTGGAATGATCTTGTTGTCCGGCCCAATCGTTCGGTTGGTGTTGGCGCATGGAGAGTTCACTTCATCGAACGCTGACACGACAGCGAACACGCTCATCGCGTTTTTATGTGGCCTTCCGGCCTTCTCCCTTTTCCTCTTTGCGATGCGCGGTTTTTACGCTCAGCGAGATACTCGACTTCCGTTCTTCGTGAATCTCGCCGAAACGCTGCTCGGCCTCGCAATCGCATTCGTTGTCGTCGATCGATTTGGCGTCGTTGGTCTCGGCGCCAGCGGTTCGATCGCCTATTCCGTCTTCGCTGTTGTCGCGCTCTTCCTGCTGCACCGCCGCATTGGTCGCTACTTCGATCCGCCAACCATTCTTGCGATCACGAAATTGCTCGCAGCAACTGTTGTGATGGGCATCGGAGTCTGGCTGCTGATCACGTTCGTGACGATGAGCGATTTACTGACCGTCATCATCGCTGGTGCGCTTGGAATCGTGATCTACGCCGGAATGCTGGTTCTCCTGCGCGTCGAAGAAGCCAAGTCTGTGATGAGTCGCTTGGTGCGCCGCTAAGGAAGTATTACGAGGTCATCAGCATGGATGACCTGAGCGGGAACTTCAGACGGCAACTCAGAACGTGAATGTCCGGCTGCGGCCTTAAGTGTCTGTGCACCCATACGTACAAGACCCTTTGCGAAGACCTCGCCCGATTCGTCGGCAATCTCGACGGCGTCGTCCGCGTCGAACTCGCCCTCGACACTGAGAACTCCGGCAGCGAGCAACGAGGTACCACCCCGTTCAAGAGCGCTTCGAGCCCCTGCGTCAACAGAGAGAACTCCCGATGATCGAACAGCGAAAGCGATCCAAAGCTTTCGAGCGGGAAGGTTGCGCGCATGAGCCGCGATGGTTGTGCCAACACCCGCGACACCGTTTACTGCGTCGAGGAGAACATTGTCCCTGTGGGCAGCAGCGATCACCGTGCGCACACCAGACCACGCTGCAATCTTTGCCGCCGAAACCTTTGAGCTCATTCCCCCGCTGCCGCCGGGCGTCCCTGGGCCGCCGGCAATGTCGTCGAGTTGCTGATCGAACTCGACGATCTCTTCAATAAGCGATGCATTGGGATCGATGCGGGGATCGGCAGAAAGCAAACCTGAGGTGTCGGTGAGCAACACCAACAGTTCTGCATCGACGAGGTGAGACACCAAAGCCGCAAGTCGATCGTTATCGCCGAAACGAATTTCATCGTCGGCTACTGCATCGTTTTCGTTCACGATCGGAACGACACCAAGATCGAGCAATCGCGTAAGAGTGCCGCGGGCTTGCAGGTACTGCCGGCGATCAACGAAGTCGAGCGGTGCAAGCAAGACCTGACCACCAATGAGCGAGTGTCGATCGAGTTCTTCGGAATACACGCCCATGAGCCTCGACTGGCCGACGGCCGAAACTGCCTGCAAGGTTTGCGAATCGCGAGGCCGTTGATCTCCGCCGAGACCAAGCGCAGGAAGGCCAGCGCCAATAGCACCTGATGTAACGATCACGACCTGGTGACCCGACTCACGCGCCCCAGCTACCTCAAGGCAGAGCTTCTCGATCGCCTCTCGCCGGATGATTCCTTGTTCGTCGGTGAGCGATGACGTTCCAATCTTTACGACAACGACCATCACTCCTCCTCGTACTCGAAACTGAGTGATCCGATCCGCACGGTGTCGCCTTCGGTAGCGCCAGCACGCGCGAGTGCCTTGTCGACTCCAATCTTCTTGAGTCGGGAATGCGCAAAGTCGAGTGCTTCGAGGTTGGTGAGGTCGGAAAGGGCGACAGCGCGTTCCGCTGCGCGACCGACGACTCGATAGGAACCGTCGTCTTCACGCTCGATCCGGATGCCTTCGGGAATGGGTCGGTGCACCACGAACCCATCAAGTTCAGGTTCAACTGACCGTGCTCCGCGAACTTCCTCGGCCATTCGTCCGATAAGACGCGGAAGGCCAGCGCCAGTAATGGCGGAAATGGAGAGATCGAGCTCAAGGCCGTCTTCGGTGACGAAGGGTTTGCCGGTCTCAGCGATTGCAAGGGCGCCAGGGACGAGGTCGGCACGCGAGCCGATGATGATTCTGGGCCTCTCCAGCAGTTCGGGGCGATAGGCACCAAGTTCGGCAAGGAGTACTGCTGCCTGCTCTGAGGGGGTCTCGACGGTCATACCGTCAAGCCCGCCGGCAAGGTCGACCATCAGCACGAGAACTCGGGCACGTTCGACGTGACGAAGGAACCGGTGTCCAAGACCGCGGCCGTCGGAGGCACCTTCGATCAAACCAGGAAGATCGGCAACGACGAATTCAAAATTGTCTTCTACCCGAACGACGCCAAGGTTTGGTTCGAGCGTGGTGAAGGGGTAATCGGCAATCTTTGGCTTCGCCGCTGAAATGCGCGAGATGAGAGTGGACTTGCCCACGCTGGGAAAACCAACGAGGGCAACGTCGGCCATCAACTTGAGTTCAAGATTGAGCCACTGCTCTTCGCCGACTTCACCTTGTTCAGCAAAGGTGGGGGCCCGACGAATATTGGAGAGGAACCGGGCATTGCCCTTTCCCCCACGACCGCCCGCAGCCGCCATCCAGCGATCACCTTGATGAACAAGGTCGGCCAACATCGTTCCATCGAGATCATGAACAACGGTGCCCTCGGGGACGTAGACGATGAGATCGTCGGCTCCGGCACCATGCATTTTCTTGCCTTGACCATGAACACCGTTCTGGGCGCGCCGGTGAGGATGGTCTTTGAAGGCAAGGAGAGAAGAGATGTTCCGATCGGCGACAAGCCAGATATCGCCGCCTCGACCACCATCGCCACCATCGGGACCACCTTTGGCCACGTGCGCCTCACGACGGAAAGCAACGCAGCCTGCGCCGCCGTCTCCACCTTTGACATTCAGTTGGCACTCATCGATGAATCCAGACACAACACGAGAGCCTACGGGCTTCAGGGGTGATGCCGGCCGATAGATATCGGGGAGCACCGCTCTGTCCCAGTCATGAGGCAGGATGCAGGCATGAATCAGCAGGCCCCAGATCCCTCAGAGCCGACTGCCGAGGACACCACTCAACGCCAGCAGGAGTGGGTGGCGACGATGCACGGGTCCGCTGCTTCCGAAGATCTCGTCCTTGCCCATCGCGATGCTCCGCCCCCGCCCATCTCAACACATGCTGTATCGCGTATCGAGCGTGAATCGCGTTCTGCTTCGCTGCTCGCCAGTGGGGCGACTCGCTCTGTTGGTGCCGGAAACCGAGCCATTGCCGAAGAACCCGACGAGTACCGCACCTGTTTCGAGCGTGATCGCGACCGCATCCTCCATTCGCCTGCGTTTCGCCGTCTCGCCGGCAAGACCCAAGTCTTCGTCTTTCCCGACGATCACCAACGGACACGACTCACACACGCCCTTGAGGTCGCACAGGTAGCTACAGCCATCGCTCGTGCGCTTGGGCTCAATGTTGCGCTCACCGAGGCCATAGCGCTTGGCCACGACTGCGGGCATGGCCCCGGAGGTCATGCCAGCGAGGACGCCTTCGATGCCTTCATCCCTGGCGGCTATCACCATGCCGTCTGGGGCGCCGACGTCGTTCTTGAACCGCTCAATCTCTGCATCGAGACACTTGACGGCATCCGTAACCATTCATGGTCTCGCCCCACCCCAATGACGCCAGAAGGTGTCGTCGTCAGTTGGGCTGATCGCTGTGCCTATAGCGCTCACGATCTCGAAGATGCACTGGGGGCCGGGATCGTCCGGGTTTCTGAGCTTCCGCCTGAAGTCTCCGAGGTTCTTGGCCAGTCGCGCCGCGAGCAGCTCCACGCGCTGATTCTCGCCGTCATTAACTGTGCCACCGCAACCGGAGTCATCGGTATGGACGCAACGTACGCGTCTGCACTCTCTGCATTGCGTTCGTTCAACTACGACTACATCTACAACCGACCCGACTCAATCGCTCAGGGGCGTGCCGTCATCGACGTACTCACTGCGTTGGTTGATTACTTCATCGCCAACCCCGCAATGCTGCCTTCATCGACAAACGCCGAAGCGGACCCAGTTACTGCAGCCGTCACCTACGTGGCAGGCATGACCGATCGTTACGCCTTCGACACCGCTGTGCGACTTCTCGATTGGCCTGCCGAACGCCGCCCCTTAGGTATCGACGTCCACGGCTGAAAACGACGAAAGCGGACCCGAAGGCCCGCTTTCCATCAGATTGTTCGACGAATGGCTCAGCCTGGAAGCACATCGACAAGCTTGCGACCCTTGCGGGATCCAAACTTGACGGTTCCTTCAGTGAGAGCGAAAAGCGTGTCGTCTCCGCCACGGCCGACGTTCTCGCCCGGGTGAATACGAGTGCCGCGCTGGCGCACGATGATGGTGCCTGATTGAACGGCTTGGCCGTCGAAACGCTTCACACCAAGTCGCTTGCTCTGGGAGTCGCGGCCGTTGCGGGTTGAACCGCCACCTTTGGTCTTTGACATGGCTCAGCCCTTCTTGATGCCGGTGATCTCAATCGTCGCGTAATGCTGACGATGGCCCCAACGACGACGCTCGTTGGCCTTGTTCTTGTAGGTGAAACCGATGACCTTGGGACCCTTGGCCGCGCCGACGACCCGTGCGGACACACTGGCACCAGCCAGCTGCGCGGGGGTAGCGAGGACGGTGTCACCGTCGACAACGAGTACGGGCGTAAGGGTGACTTCGTCAGCCTCGCCGAGGCGTTCGACATCAAGTCGTTGGCCCTCTTCGACGCGGTACTGCTTGCCACCTGTCTGGATCACGGCATACATAGGGGTGCAACTCTAGCCCCACGGGCCCAAAGAACGAAACCCGGGTCCGGTGGGGCCATAGTGCCTGCCTCAGACCAGAAGATCTGGGTCGATTCTGACTCCTCGACCCTCGCAGTCGGGACACTGTCCAGCGAAGGACTCAAGTAGCCCCTCCCCGATGCGCTTTCTGGTCATTTCGACCAGTCCGAGCTCGGAGATGTCAAAGACCTGAGTTCGGGTCTTGTCGCGGGCCAGTGCATCTCGGAAGACTCGAACGACATCGTCTCGGTTGCCCTTGATCTCCATGTCGATGAAGTCGATCACGATGATCCCGCCGATATCACGCAAGCGCAGTTGCTTGGCGATTTCGATCGCGGCTTCGAGGTTGTTGCGGTACACCGTTTCTTCGAGGCTCTTCGAACCGACGTTCTTACCGGTATTTACATCGATGACCGTGAGCGCTTCGGTGTGTTCGATGATGAGCGAACCGCCCGAAGGCAACCAGACTTTGCGGTCGAGTGCCTTGTGTACCTGTTCGTGAACGTGATGACGCTCAAAGATTGACAGCGGTTCAGCGGAACGGTCGTAGTACTCGATGCGATCAGCAAGCGCCGGCGAGATGCTCGACACGTAATCGTGAACATCATTGAACAGCGCTTCGTCATCGATGACGACACTTCGGTAGTTGTCGTTGAACTCTTCACGAATCACTCGCACGGCCATGTCTGGCTCTCGGTAAAGAAGAGCAGGGGCCTGGGCCGAATTGGCGAGCGCTTCGATTTGATCCCATTGCGACAGAAGTCGCCGAACATCTGAAGAGATTTCCTCTGAGGTGACTCCTTCCGCCGCGGTGCGCACGATGACGCCATGTTGCGGAGGCTTCACCTTGTCGAGAATGTTGCGTAGACGCTTTCGCTCACTGTCGTCGAGCCGCTTCGAAATTCCGTAGGTGCTCGAGTTCGGGATGAGAACGACGAAACGTCCCGGAAGCGAGACTTCCTGCGTGAGTCGCGCACCCTTGTGTGCGATCGGGTTCTTCGTGACCTGACAAATGATGGTTTGGCGAGCCTTGAGGATCTGCTCGATCCGAGCATTCGACGCGCCACCTTCAACATCTTCGGCATCGAACTGCACATCGCCGCGGTACAGCACCGCATTCTTCGGCGTTGCAATGTCGACGAATGCCGCCTCCATGCCCGGAAGCACATTCTGGACCTTGCCGAGATAAATGTTGCCGTGGATCTGAGCAACATCGTCGGCAGGACGAGACACGTAATGCTCGATGAGATTGCGACCTTCGAGCACCGCAATCTGCGTTGCTTCCGGACGCACGCTGACCGCCATCATGTAGCGGCCGACCGGACGCCCTTTTCGCTCGCGACCCTTCCGCTTTTCGAGAGTCTCATCATCGAGATCGGGACCATCGCCACCAAGGATCGCCTCGACAGGGCGAGGAACCCCACCCTTCTTCTGCTGTTGACCCTTGGGCTGATTCTGCTGACCTGACTGGCCCTGGGATGCGTTCTGGCCCTGCTGCTGGCCGCCACCTCCGCCTCCACGGCCACGGCCGCCTCTGCGTCGACGGTTGCCGCTCCGAGCCTGTCCGCCACCTTGGCCTTCGGGCTTTGGCGCGTCGGCTTCTGCAGACTCTGAGGACTCAACTTCAGGAGCAGGTCGACTGTCGCCGATCTGGGGCTTCTTCACGAGTGCATCTGCGGCGGCAGCGGCGTCTCGCGGACGATTCTGAGACGTGCGCTTGGGAAGCTCATCCGGTTGACGCTCAAGATCGGGTGTGCCGATTTCGTCGTTGTCATCCCCGGACGCGTTGGCGCCGCCGCCCTGCCCCCCACCTGATCGGTTTCGATTACGTCCACCACGAGAACCACGCCGACGACGCGGGCGATTGGCGCCGTCGCCAGAAGGCGTGCCATCGCTTGATGCAGCAGTGTTCGCTCCGCCCTCGGATGACGAACGAGATGTCTCACCAGCCGCCGTGGGTTCGGGTGTTGCCTGCGGTACCGACTCAGCTGCTCCGGAAGGGGCAGTGTCGCGTTGCGGACGTGATTGATTGTTCGGCGTTGAGTCGCCGGAGTCGACCGTTTGGTCGGACATGGTTTCGCTCCCTTTTCATCGCGCGCCCGCCTCAGCAGGTGCGCGTGACGTCGCGTGGGCCGGGATCGGTTCCCGTCTCGCGCCGTCAGTGATGATCCATTGATGTGTTCTACAGACGCGCCCCTCGTTGCGAGGCGGGTCGAACGCGGCCAGAAGTTCTGAAGGCCGCACGGAGCGGGGCTGGGTTGCCAGCTCGGCTTCGAGAAGAGCTCCTTGTTCCGGAGCATCGGTTGCTGTCACGCCAACAACCCGAAGGCTGATGATGCCGGGCCGAATGTCATCGGACACCGTCTTGCCTTTTCGTTCCCGGGTGACCGGAAGCGTTGAGGCATCGAGCATGGTTTGAACGTTGACCTCAAGTTCCTCAGGCGTAACGCCCGGGATCTCGATTCGCCAAGTGCAAACCGTTACTGCCTCCTGTAGAGACAGCTCAGATCGTTCGATGACCGAGACTGTCTCGACATCGACTCCCGGAGGGAGGAACGGCGTGAGCCGCTCGGGCAATGCCCCGAGATCGAGTGCGGAGGCTTCTGGCTCACGCAGATCAATATCGAGGTACTCCCCCAGCGACTCATGGCCGGTGGAAAGCGCCAGTCCGAAATGCATTTTCGGACGGGGTGAAAATCCTTCGGTAATGGCAACAGGCAGTTCTGCGCGACGAAGCGCACGCTCCCAGCAGCGAGCCATATCTCTGTGGCTCGAAAACCGGATCTTGCCGGTCTTGGAAAACCGAACTCGGATCCGCATTAGGAAGCCGTTCCCACTGGGGCGCGACCGAGCAACGTCACAGGCACGGACGTACCGAGGTCTTGTCCTGTGCCCTGAGAGCCCCCTGCCGGAGGCGTGGCCGAAGCCACAATGTGCTCGATTGAGTAACCAGTGCATGCGCCGCAGTCATAACACGGTGTCCACCGACAATCGGGGAGGCCGACCTCGGCAAGAGAGTCTCGCCAGTCCTGCCAAAGGAAATCTTTATGCAGCCCGGCACTGAGGTGGTCCCAAGGAAGGACCTCATCTTCAGTGCGGTGACGGTAAGTGAACCACTCGGGGTCAAGACCATGCGATGCCATGGCGGCGAGCCAAAGGTCAAGGTCAAAACGTTCGTTCCATTCCTGGAAGGTTCCGCCCTGACGCCAGACCTCTTCGATAACAGCGCCGATACGTCGATCGCCGCGGCTCATGATCCCTTCGACAAGTGTCGCTTTGGGATCGTGCCATTTCACCTGCACACCATGAGATTTACGCGTGTCGTCGCGAAGCAAATTGATCTTGCGGCGAAGCTCTTCGACCGTGTTCTGGCCGAACCACTGGAACGGCGTGAACGGTTTCGGAACAAACCCACCAACAGAAACGGTGACCGACGGACTTTTCGTGTGCGCTTTGCCGAGCTGCACGCAGTTGCGCGCCAGCTCAGCAATGCCGAGTGTGTCCTCATCGGTTTCGGTTGGGAGACCGGTGAGGAAATACAACTTCACGCGACGCCATCCGTTGGCATACGCCGCTTCAACAGCGCTGTAGAGATCCTCTTCGCGAATCAACTTGTTGATGACCTGGCGCATACGCCACGTGCCGGCCTCGGGCGCGAACGTGAGACCCGTGCGGCGGGCCCGTTGGATCTGCGTCGCGATACCAACTCCAAATGCATCAACTCGGAGGCTCGGCAGAGAGACGGAAACCGGAGGGCCATCGTCG
>JBIIGP010000050.1:0-10664 GCA_044236415.1 Acidimicrobiales bacterium
TTCTTGCTCACATGCGCATCGTACCGAGAACCCACTGCCCGACCCGTGACCAAAGGACCGAAAGGAGCCACCTGAGATATCGTTTGTCACTCTTTCAGCGACTGGAGTTGGCTATGACGACAACGCAACTTGTTCCCGAAAAAGACCCGAGCGCTGGCTTAGGACCTTCACGCAAGTTCATGGAGGACGGGACTCCCGTTGGACCGGCCACACACCTCGCCGAAGAACGTGCGCGTTTGGCTCAACTCTCATGGAACAACTTCGATGTCGCTCAGGTTGGTTCGACGCTCGGTGGAGAAATCTCAGGAGTCGATCTCACCACTGATCTTGCCGACGAGGTCATCGCTGAACTCCAGTTGGCGCTCGACAACTACAAGGTCATCTTCTTTCGTAATCAGCCGCTCACATCGGACCAACATGTTTCGTTCGCAAAGCGCTTCGGTCCACTCGAAATCCACCCGTTCATTCCCTCCAATACCGGGGTGCCCGAACTCGTTCGATTCGAAAAGACCGCCGAGGTAGCCGGCTACGAGAACTCTTGGCACCACGACGTCACCTGGCGTGAGACTCCTTCAATGGGCGCGATCCTCCATGGAATCGAACTCCCCGCTGTTGGCGGAGACACGCTCTTTTCAGACATGGGTGCCGCATACGACGGGCTCTCCGACAAGGTCAAGCTCCAAATCAATGACCTTCAGGCCGAACACGATTTCATGAAGAGCTTTGGACGAACCGTTCCCGAAGATCGCATGGCCGAGACCCGAGAAATGTTTCCGGTCGTCACGCATCCGGTCGTGATCACTCATGAACGCACTGGCCGAAAGTTGCTGTACGTCAACCGCAATTTCGTCAACAGAATCATTGGGCTCAGCGAGGATGAAAGTGCGTCGCTCCTCGATCATCTATGCGATCAGGCATCGACCGTCGAGTACCAGATTCGATTTCAGTGGCAACCCGATTCAATTGCATTCTGGGACAACCGAGCTGTGCAGCACTACGCGTCAAGCGACTACTGGCCGCAGCGCCGAATCATGGAACGAGCCAGCATCGTGGGTTCTCGCCCGAGGTAAACGGCAACACGCATCTACATCGCGTGCGCGGTGCCTTCCGCTAGAGGAATCTCAGCTGGTGCGCCCCGAAGACGGTCTCGAACGCGTTTCGCTGGGATGAAACCAACGACGACTGCGCCAATCACCATCACGGGAATCATTGCCGAGAAGCCATTCGCCAATGCGTGTGCAAATGCGGATTGGATTTGCTCGCGTACCCCCTCGGACAGTTCCGCGATCTTCTGTGGTGATCCCTGAATCGAATCAACTGGAAAATCTGGAAGACGTTGTTCGACGCTGCTCAGCAGACTGTTCGTGAAGATTGTTCCAACAATGGCAACGCCAAGCGAGTTGCCAAGAAGTCGAGAAAGCATGATCGTCGAGGTCGCCATTCCGATATCGGCGGGTTCGGTGAATCGTTGGATGACGTACAACAACGTCTGCATGACGAATCCGATACCCACGCCGACAAGCATCGCCGAGCCGACGACAAACGCTGCAGAGGTTGTGGCCTCAATTGTCGAAAGCATGATCATGCCGATCCCCGATACGACCATTCCCACAAAAGGAACGACGACGTGTCCGCCTCGTCGATCAGTGATCTGGCCAGCGATGATCGTGCAAAAGCCCGATGTCACTGCGAATGGGGCAAGCAGCAGTCCCGCCTGCGTTGCGCTAATTCCCCGGACAGCCTCGAAAAAAAGCGGCGGATAAACAATCGCCGAGCCAAATGCGAGACCCGCAATCAAGTTGGCGGAGAGCGCAAGCGCCCTTACCCGTCCGGCGATGACACGCAAGGCAAGGATTGGCTCCGAGGATCTGCGTTCATGGATGACGAAGAGTGCGACGAAGACTGCCGAGAGAGTAGAGAGACCCAGCGTTCGCACACTCACAAACTCCACTCGACCCCCAGTCCCCCCGATTGCCAAAAGCAACGAAGAGGCAGCGCCGGCGAGAAGTAACGCACCGCGCACGTCGATGCGATGAGCAACTCTGTTCGTAGACTTTGGGACAAAGAGAAGCGTGATCAGACAGATGATCCCGCTCGGAATGTTGACGAAGAATGCCCATCGCCATGTGAAGTTGTCAGTGAAAAATCCCCCAGCCCAAGGGCCAAGGACGGCAGTGACAGCAAAGACCACGCCGGTGTAGCCGAGATACCTTCCGAGTTTGTCGGCAGGCATCACGTCGGCAATCAGTGCCATCGCAAGGGCGGTGATTCCACCTGCTCCAATGCCCTGAAGCACCCGTGTACCAATCAGCATAGGCATCGATGTCGCCAAGCCGCACAACATTGATCCGACCATGAATGTCACTATGGCGATGATGAACACCCTTCGGCGACCATAAATATCGCCAAGCTTTCCGTACACCGCCATCGTGGTGACTTGGGCAAGCAAATAACTCGTTGTCAGCCATGGGAGCAGCGACACGCTTCCGAGCTCTCCCAAGATCGTTGGAGCCGCTGTCGCAACAATTGCTCCGTCAAGCCCTGAGAGCGTCGCTCCTAAGAGGATTCCAAAGAAGACAACAAGCAGTCGACGACGCGACAACTGAACCGAGACTCCAGTCGCGCTCGCTGCCCCAGTAACGGTCACTGCTGAGAGCGTCGCTTCTCGCGCGCTTCTCGTCGCTCAGCGTCGGCCGCATTATGACGCTTCATGACACTAAGAGGATCCTGTTTGAAGACCTCCACTGACGCCTGATGACCAGCAAGGGCCTGGAATTCCGAACCGGCACGAATAGCAGCTCGGACACCCATGATCTCGGCCTGTCGATGCACCATCCGCTTGTTGATCTGTGCAAGATCGGTTGCAACCGCAGCGATCTGACTTGCAACATCGAGTACTTCATCATCGAGTGCAACCGCCGGGAACGACCGATTGGCCCAACCGATCTGCGCCGCCTCGGGACCGAGCATCTCGCCACCGGTGAGCATGATCTCCATGGCACGGCGCATACCAAGAAGCGGTTCGTGGTACTGGCAGTCGGGCGGTGACGCGACGCGCACAATTGGATAGGAGATTCTGGCGTCGTCTGCCACATAGACGAGGTCGCAAGCCTGAACGAGTTCTGTCGCCCCCGCGATTGCGTAGCCATGAACCTGAGCGATTACCGGCTTGGCAAGATCCCAAAATCTGAACCAATTGTCGGTGACCTGTCGCGCCCACGCTCCATCGCCCGGAGCGGTATGAAAAGGCGGCTCCGTCATGAGGTCGCCACCAAGGTCATAACCGGACGAGAAACATGACCCACCGCCGCGAATGATGCTGACGCGCACTTCGGGATCTCGATCGTTTGATTCGAGCACATGGAGCAATTCCGTGCGCATCACTGTTGAGATCGCATTGCGCTTCTCGGGGCGATTCAACGTGATCCGACAGATGCCTTCACCAGGAGTGTCGAGAACGATGCTTTCGTACGATGTCATTTCAGTTCCCCTGGGTATCTCGGGTGCCAGCAAGTTCGGCGAGTAGTTGTAAGCCCTCGTCGGTTTCGGAGCGAACGATGAGCCCGGTGAGACCCATCTTGGTCCAGGCCTCCCAGCGTTCACGGATGCGCGCAGGCGAACCGATGAGCGAACCATCGTCGTGATACTCGTCAGGGACAGCAGCAATCGCTTCATCTCTCTTGCCCGCCATCCAACATTCATGAATCTTCTGAGCTGCCTCGGGAAAGCCACGCCGGGCCATTGACTCGCGGTGGTAGTTATGCGAGGCCGAACCCATACCTCCGACGTACATCGCGGTGAGAGGCTTCATTGCATTGATGGCACCTTGCACATCGTCAGTGATCACAACACTCACTCCGCCAAAAATCTCAAAGTTGGCTGGTCGACCGCCCCGTTTCGCAAAACCAGCCTCGAGGTGTGGACCGTAAACAGATGGACCTTCAGGGCCCCATCCCATCGGCAACATTCCGTCGCAGATTTCGGCGCTCAGTTCAGTGTTCTTTGGGCCTCCAGCTGCAAGCCAAAGTTCGATCTCGCCTGCGGGATGAAGAATTGAACGCAGCGGTTTACCTTGCCCAATCGCCCCTGGCCCGTTGTACGGCAGTGGAAACTCCACACCGTCGTTGGTGAGTGGTTCGCGGGCAAACACCTTGCGCATGATCTCGACGTATTCACGCAAGCGTCGGTTGGGACTCCCCCATGGTTGTCCGTACCAGCCCTCAACGATCTGCGGTCCAGAAACTCCGAGCCCGATGATGACTCGATTGCCACCTGCGAGCGCATCGATCGTGAGTGCATGCATCGCGGTTGCTGCTGGCGTCCGAGCCGCTATTTGAACAACGCCAGTGCCGAGTTTGATCCGCTTGGTGACCGCTGCCAAGTATGCAAGCGGAGACAGCGCGTCGGAACCGTAGGCCTCTGCGGTCCACACTGAGTGATAGCCAAGGTCCTCGGCCATCCGAACTTGATCGACTGGGACATCGAGAGCGGCGCCTCTATAGAGGTCGAGTCCGAGAGCCAACTTCATCGTGTGTCTTCTCCAGTAGCAAGCGAAGGAGGGAAGAGCGCGTGGATCACAATGAGCCCGTTAACACTCCCCCTGAGTGTTTCTCTGCCTCGTCAACCTAGTTCGCTGCCACGCGGAACCCGAGTCCCAAGAACCGCACCGAGCAGCGCGACGAAAGTCGCCATTCCGAACGTCAAGACAAGCCCGGTGACCTCCGAATCGGTCAAGGCCCCGACAGTAGAAACAAGGACGCCGGCCACCCCGATCCCCAATGCAGCGCCAAGTGTGTCGCTCAATTGCAGCGCAGTTGTTGCCTTTCCCTCTTTACCCTTGTCCGCCAACTCCATTGCAACATGAGCCAACGGAGAGAACGCGAGCCCCATGCCGAATCCGGCGACGCCCCAAGCGAGGAGTCCGACCCACCCGGGTATGGCAGGAATCAACACCGTCACCATGCCCGCAGTTCCCAGCCCGATGATGGCCAGACCGACCACCACCAAAATGGTCGCACCGCGGGTGCGGATCCAGCGAGTTTGCAGCCACGATGAAATGGTCCAGGTCAGCGATGCAGTCGTCATTGCGAGTCCGCCGTAGATCGGCGACATTCCCCGCACCGTTGTAATCGCGAAGGGAACGAACGCATCGGCTGCATAGAAACCAAAATTCAACAAACCGCGAACAGCCACCGTTGCCGGTAATCCGGATCTTGCCCTCAACGTTCCGACCGGAGTCAATCGCATGAACGGTCGGACCATAACAACAGCGCCGATCAGCGTGACGGGAATGAAGACAATGAGCGATCGCGATCCGAGTCCGACAAGAAGCAGCCCAGCGCCGGCCGCAACCAAGACTGCATTCAGAACGTTGCGTTCGCCTGACGGTTCATCGGGAGCGGGGACCGACTTCACGCCGATGACCGCAACAATTCCGATCACCGCGGTAAGAGGCAGAAGTCCGAGAAACACCCACCGCCATCCGACAGTTTCGGCGATCCACGCAGCGATGACTGGTCCGATAACTGACGGAAGCATCCATGCGCTCGAAATCAAGGCGAACATCTTTGGACGCTGTTCGAGCGGGTACGTGCGTCCAATGCAGACATACGACGTGGCTGGCATCGCACCAGCTCCGACACCTTGAAGGAAACGCCCAAGCACCAACACGATCATGGTTGGAGCCATCCCGCCGGCGACGAGACCAAGAGCGAAGATAACGAGGCCGGCTGCGAAGGGAATTGCAGGGCGCATTCGATCGGCTGCAGTGCCGGCGATCACGACTCCAACAAGAGTGCCGAGAAAGAACGCACTGAAGACCCAGCCATAGAGCGCAAGGTCGCCAAGATCAGCTTCCACCACCGGCATCACCGTTGCCACCGACATCGACTCGAAGGCGACCAACGTGACGATCAGGACCAGACCCGAAGTGAGTAACCGTCGATCTGGCGAAAAAACGCCTCCGGGTCTGACCATGCCACCGCGAGAACCAGAGGCAGTGTCAGGAACGTTTGTCACCGGCGAAGGATAGGACGAGCGCCCCCGCCAGGATTCGAACCCGGAACCTGCCGGGTAGAAACCGGCTGCTCTATCCAGTTGAGCTACGGAGGCAGAGTGCTGTCGAAGCGTACGCGCCGCAGCCTCTACCTCGGAACTCTCCTCACACGTACCCGTTTCGGGCAGGGGCGCTGCCTGTCGTATGCTGACCGTTCCCATGGTGGCCGTAGCTCAGCTCGGTTAGAGCGCCAGGTTGTGGCCCTGGAGGTCGGGGGTTCAAGTCCCCTCGGTCACCCCATTGTGGTGGTGGTCGTCCGTCGAGAGGCGGGCGACCATCGCAGTGAGAATCGTCTGTGAAGGCACCGAGGTTTCACAACAAAGACGAACAGCACACATAGGACGGAGTGGTAGGTTGACCACTCGCAAGCGCCTCTAGCTCAATTGGCAGAGCATCGGACTCTTAATCCGCAGGTTCTGGGTTCAAGTCCCAGGGGGCGTACCAAAAGTTGTCGCAGTTGAATGTCGCAGGTGAATGAAGCGCAACTTGCCGAAAAACGAACAAAGGCCCGGGCCGAAGCCCGGGCCTTTGTCGTTACTTCAACAGACTCATCGACGACGTGCCGGAGCCTTACGTGCTGCAGTCTTCTTGGCCGGAGCCTTACGAGCGGGTGCCTTGCGGGCAGGTGCCTTGCGAGCCGGAGCCTTCTTGGCAACAGCCTTCTTCTTGGCCGGAGCCTTCTTCGCAGGAGCCTTCTTGGCAACAGCCTTCTTCTTGGCTGGGGCCTTCTTGCCAGCGATGACGGCATCCTTGAATGCCTTCAGCGGGGTGATCTTTGCGGCCTTCTTGGCCGGAACCTTCACGGTTGCACCGGTCTGCGGGTTACGGGCAAGACGCGGTCCGCGCTGCACGCGACGGAACTTTGCGAAGCCGGTAAGCACCACATCTTCACCTGTCGCGACCGTATCGGTGATCGTGATGATGAACTCTTCGACAAAGGCCACGGCCTGTTTCTTGTCGATGTCGAGCCGCTCGGCGAGTTCAGCGGCCAGCTCTCGTTTGTTCACGCTCTTCTCCTTGATTCCCGACGGCCACCATCGGTGGTGGCACGTGACGACCGGGGAGTTCATCGTCGCGCACTCTTCAGCGCGAATCGCGGCAATCGCGCAAAAAGATCAGAAATCTTCTGCCCGATTGTGTCGTCCGTCTCGCCGGCACAGTCCTCCCGGTGACTCAAACCACGCGGAAATGACTCAAATAGTGAAAACGATCTTCCCGAATTGATCACCGTTGAGCATCTCGGCGAAGCCCGACTGGGCGTCCGCCAGCGGCCGAACGGAGTCAATCACCGGACGAACACCGGTGGCGTCGACCATCGAAACGAGGCGCTGGAGCTCGCCACGAGTCCCCATTGTCGAGCCGATAACCGAACGCTGAAGAAAGAACACTTGGGTGAGATCCGCCGATGGATCGTCACCAGTCGTAGCCCCTGACACGACGACAACTCCACCAGGCCGGACAGCTCGAACAGAACTTGCCCAAGTGGCGCGACCGACGGTTTCGACGACTGCATCGACTTTCTCAGGCAGTCGTTCGTCAGGCGCGAATGTTGCATGAGCACCTAGTTCAGTCGCACGAGCCCGCTTTTCTTCACTACGACTCGTTGCCCAAACGCGCAGACCCGCAGCGCGCGCAAGCGCGATCGCTGCAGTTGAGACTCCCCCACCCGCACCCTGAACGAGCACCGTGTCGCCAGGACGCAGAGCTGCGCGTGTAAACAACATTCGGTACGCGGTCAGCCACGATGTCGGCAAACAAGCGGCTTGTTCAAACGTGAGCGAAGCAGGCTTTGGAATCAGATTGCGACGCGGCACCGCGATTCTTTCAGCAAGCGTGCCGGGGAAACGTTCCGACAGAAGTGAGCGGCGCGGATCAAGTGTTTCATCGCCGTCACCCGCGTCAGGGTCTGCGATGACTGCGTGGATGATCACCTCATTGCCATCGGCGTCAATACCTGCACCGTCGCAACCAAGGATCATCGGGAGCAACTCGGGCCGGAGCCCAACTCCTTTCAAACTCCAAATGTCGTGGTGGTTCAGCGCTGCAGCACGCAGCGTTACAAGCGCCCAACCATCAGGAACTTCAGGCTCAGGTGCTTCACCGAGTGTGAGACCTGCGAGAGGGTTTTCAGCGTCGAAAGACGTTGCGGTAACGGCGAACATTCAGATGACAGTAACTGACTCGCGAGCCATCGCATCGAGTTCCGCACGGACTGAATCAGCGCCAGCCAGCCGCACAATCACTGTTCCGTTTGCATCTGCGCGAACGACGGTTGGCGCGCGCCGCACTTTGTAGCTGCTCGCAAGATCAAGGTGCTCGGCAACATTGAGAACGAGGACAGAATCGCCGGTCTGCTGTGTCGAGATCTGTTCGACGACGAGTGGGCAGACAGCACAGAACTCGGTAGTGAAGACCAACCACAGTGGCCGGCCTGTTCGATGTTCAGCGGGAACAGGTGCCCATCCGCCCTTTCGTTCTGGACGTTGTGCGTCGAAAAGTTCGCTTTCCTCGCGTTCGATAGTGACGACGCGAACGCCTCCACGAAGACGAACGAGAAGTACGTACATTTCGCAACCTACGCAGATGCCAGTTGTTGCTGCGGCAGCAGCAAGAGCAGCGACGATGAGTGCAAGTGTCCATCCGAGAGTCGACGCACCGAAAAGAAACGCGAGTGTTGAGGCTCCGAGAAAGACCACGCCGACCGTCGCTGCGAACCGAGGCGGACGTGGATCCTCAAGTTCGTGAGGTGGCTTCAACCGCGGCCGAATGAGGGCTCCATAGACCCGCAACACCGGGCCCCACTTTGGACCGAAGGCCGCGCCAAGAAACAGAACAACGCCGAACACCGGGACAACCAGCCACTGGCCGGTAAGGAAACCGAGGACAAGCGCCACAGCGAGAACGGCTTGATTTGTGCGTGGTCCGCGGGGGTCAATGGGTGCAGGTGTTGTGGCCATAGGGCCATCTTAATCCCGACCTATTCAATCAACAATAGGCAGTTAGGAATTCGGCACCCGGTCAAGCCGAGTCACCACTTCGACATGGTGAGTGTGCGGGAACATGTCGACCACGACTGCCTCAACAGGCTCGTAACCCTCGGATGCGAGCAGGGCGATGTCCCGGCCTGCGGCGGCAGGATCGCAACTCACGAGGAGAAATCGATCAGCCTCGGCAGCAGCCAGAACCTTCACGGCCTTCCGACCAAGACCCGCACGAGACGGGTCAGCGATCACGAGATCAGCCGAGGGAACACGGAATCGTTCGATTGAAGTCCCCACCACCCGAACATCGAGGTCGGCGAGATTCACCTTTGCGTCGGCCACAGATGACCGACCCCGCTCAGCGGCCACAGCACGCCACCCCTCGCGCCCAGCGAGCAGGCTGCCGGCAAAAAGCCCGACACCGCAATAGGCGTCAACCAACGTGGGTTGATCGCGCGTGGAATCTTCCAAGACGTCAGCAGCCATTTGCGCGACAACGTTGACCAAAGCCTCGGCCCCGTCGGGACGAGTCTGGAAGAACGATTCCGCTGAGATTCGCCAAACACGCCCCGCGACTTCTTCGTGGATCCAAGCCCGACGTCCGGCCTTCAGTTCGTCAACGCCGATGACGAGGACGTCGGAAGGAAGACGGACCCCAGATGCTGACGGGGTAACGACAGCAATGCGCTCCCCTGTTGCAGTTCCAACGCGCAGAGTCACTTCGGTTGCGGTGCCAAAATCGCCGTTTACCAAGAGTTCCTCAAGGAGAGGATGCGCAACTGCGCATGAAGACAGTGTCAGCACGTCGTGACTCGAACCCATACGAAGCCCCGCACGACCACCAACGACAGCGGCGCGCAGTGTCGTTCGAAATCCCCAAGGATCGAGCGTCGCACCGACCCGAACGACAGGTTCCTTCCATCGGCCGAGTCGACGAAGCGCATCAGAAACAATGTCGACCTTCGCTACCAACTGAGCATCGTGACGCAAATGGGCGAGATCACAGCCGCCACAACCTTCGATCACGTGCGGGCATTCCGGTTCAATCCGACCCAACGACGGATTGACGACCTTGATGATTCGACCGTGTTCGCTCCCCCGACGCTCAATGACGGAGACCTCGAGGCGCTCGCCAGGCAAGCCACCGTCGACAAGAACGACGCGTCCATCGTCTCGGCGGGATAACCCCACGCCGCCAGCCACCAAACGCTCGACGTCGACGACCACCGAACGATCGGTCATTCGATTGATGGGTCGATCAGAACCAGAAAGGTCGGTCACCTATGCAGCGTAGGCGGGTATCGTCGCCCTAACGATCAACTCGAAGAAAGTTCGCCATGTCGACTCCTTCAACACCACGGCCCATTGAAATCTCACCATCGGTGCTCACCGCCGATTACTCGCGCCTCGGTGAGGTATGTGTCGAACTCGAGAAGGCCGGAGCTGACCTCATCCACTGGGATGTCATGGACGGCAACTTTGTTCCCAATTTGTCATTCGGTGCCGAAGTCATCGCCTCGATTCGACCTCTACTGACAATCCCGTTCGAAGCGCACCTCATGGTCACCGAACCAACATGGATTCTCGATGCCATGGTCAATGCGGGGTGCAGCACGGTGATGGTGCAC
>JBIIGP010000045.1:0-10918 GCA_044236415.1 Acidimicrobiales bacterium
GGCGGGGGACCGACCCCCGTTCGCGACCGGAGGCCACCACCATGAACTTTGCCTTCTCTGAGGAGCAGGAAGAGCTTCGCAACATCGTTCGTCAGTTCCTCGAGGCCAAGTCCTCAGAAGCCGATGTCCGTGAGCAGATGGAAACCGAGCGCGGGTACGACCCCGACGTCTGGGCACAGATGGCCGAGCAGCTCGGCCTGCAGAGCCTCACCATTCCCGAAGAGTTCGGTGGCCAGGGTTATGGCTACGTCGAACTCATCGTTGTTCTTGAAGAGATGGGCCGTGCACTTCTGTGCGCGCCGTACTTCTCCTCTGTTGTTCTTGCTGCCAACACCGTGATGCAATCCGGTGACGATGCTGCCAAGGCTGCGATCCTTCCGGGTATCGCCTCAGGCGAAACCATCGCCACGGTTGCGTTCACCGAACCCAACGGTCGCTGGGATGAATCGGGTATCGAAGCAACCGCCACCAACGATGGCGGAACGTGGAAGATCAGCGGCACGAAGTCCTACGTCATCGACGGTCACACCGCGAACGTGATCATCGTTGCCGCCCGCACTGCAGCTGGTGTGAGCCTCTTCTCCGTCGCTGGCGACGCTGGCGGCCTCACCCGCACCGCACTTGCCACCATGGATCAGACCCGCAAGCAGGCCAAGCTCGACTTCTCGAACGTCGAAGGCACCCTTATCGGTACCGACGGAGCCGGCTGGAACGTTCTCTCCACCGTTCTCGACCTTGCTGCTGTCGGCCTCGCTGCCGAACAGGTTGGTGGCGCTCAGATGTGTCTCGACATGGCTGTGCAGTACGCCAAAGATCGCGTGCAGTTCGGCCGTCCGATCGGTTCGTTCCAGGCCATCAAGCACAAGTGCGCCGACATGCTCCTCGAGGTCGAGTCCGCTAAGTCCGCTGCGTACTACGCCGGCTGGTGTGCATCAGAACTCAACGACGAACTGCCTGCAGTTGCGTCGCTGGCCAAGGCCTACTGCTCCGATGCGTACTTCCACGCTTCCGCCGAGAACATTCAGATCCACGGTGGCATTGGTTTCACCTGGGAACACCCGGCGCATATGTACTTCAAGCGTGCGAAGTCTTCAGAACTTCTCTTTGGTGATCCCACCTATCACCGTGAGCTTCTTGCTCAGCGCATCGGCATCTGATCCTCTGACGCACGCGACGAGCCGATCGTGATCGTCGTCTTCATCGTCCTTGCCGCGTTTGCGGTGGTGGCCATCGGACTTGTTGCCGTTGGTCGCCTCGCGGGCCAACTTGCTGAGCAGCCTCGCCCGGCCGTTTATGACCGTGCCGAAGCGGTTGACTTTGTTGCTGATCGTCTACCGGACGATGTCACAGCGCAATTGACCTACGACGAACTCGCGCAGCTCCTGCAATGGCATCTCGATTATCTCGAAGAATTGGGTGTTGCCCGGGCTCAGGGCGTCGAGAACGTTGCGAATGGGCCACTCGTAGCTGCTGAAGACGATGCATTGGCGTTTGTCATTGGTCGAGCAACCGACGCCGGGCTTGCTGTCGACGATGTCACCGTGGTGCAGGTCATTGAAGGCAACGAAAAGTACCTCGAGGCCATCGGGGCGATTGGCAATCAGCTTCCGATGCCTGAGGACCCAACCGGCAAGTAATCGCTGGCAAAAGAGCGGCCGGCGGTTCTCTGCCGTCTACGATGAGGCTATGCATCGTCCGACGAAGTTCGAACACAACCGTTGGGTGGGCGACAAGCGCACGCAGGTCGTCTACGACGTCGACAACATCGACGATCCGTCCATCATTGAAGAACTGATGGAAGCCGAGACGTTCATTTGCTTCGGACCAGACACGGTCGATGAAGCACGCAACCGTTGCTACAAGCCCTACAAGGGCAATGGCAGCGGTCTCGTCGACGCAGAAGCCTGATTGTCTCTGACCGTGGAGAAACTCTTTCGGTCAGGTGACATCGAACTTGCTGGACACCTCGCCCGTCCGCGAATTGCACCGGGTACGTCAGTTCCAGGACTACTGATCTGTCATGGCTTTCCCAATCTGAATCAGGGTGGCGCACTTTCGGCTCGATCGTTCCCTGAACTCGCCGAGCGCATCGCCACCGAAATGGGTTGGATGGTGTTGGTCTTTAACTTCCGTGGAGCTGGCGATTCTGGAGGCAACTTCTCTTTGCGCGGATGGCGAGACGATCTTCTTGCAGCGGCCGCGTATCTACGCACCGTTGAAGGTGTGCACGGCGTCTGGGCTGCCGGATACGGAACGGGCGGATCACTTTCGATTTCTGCTGCGGCCCTTGATCCGGAAATCCGCGGTGTCGCCGCTATGGGATCACCTGCGGACTTTGACGACTGGGCAAATCATCCGCGGTTACTGCTGCAGCATGCGCGAGCGACGGGAATCATTCGTTCCTCTTCGTTTCCTGAGAATTTCGATGAATGGTCGAAGGAAATCCGTGAGGTTCGCGCAGTCGCAGCGATTCGTTCGGTTGCGCCTCGTCCAGCACTGATCATGCACGGCTCGGAAGACGACACCGTTCCGGTGTTCGACGCTCGGGTGCTCGCCGATGCACACGGAAGCGCAGACCTCCGAATTATCGAAGGCGGTGCGCATCAGTTGCGCCATGATCCGCGAGCGGTGGCCGTCCTGCTCGGTTGGCTCGACAGGCAGCGCGCTGCTGCGGCTGCTGAACGGGCGAGTTGAATTAACTCAAAAGCGGGTTGGGCGCATCGGGATCGATGCCGTGATCAGAAATTGCCGAAGCAACAACTGATGCGTCGATAACCCCGTCGGCAGCAAGCGCTGAGAGTACGGCGATTTCAATGTGAGCGGCGTCGATTTCGAAGAAACGACGTAACGCTTCGCGGGTGTCAGATCGACCGAATCCGTCGGTGCCGAGCGAGACGAAACGCTTGGGAACATACGGTGCAATTTGATCGGGAACGGACTTCATGAAGTCAGTGACAGCGACAATGGGGCCGGGGGCTGCACCTAGCTGTTGGGTGACTTGTGCCGACCGTGGCGTTTCGGTTGGGTGAAGTCGATTCCAGCGTTCGACATCAAGAGCGTCTTCTCGAATCCGCTTATAGGAAGTCGCACTCCAGAGTTCGGCGCCGATTCCGCGTGCGGCGAGCGCGACTTGGGCATCGCGAGCGCCTTGATTCATCGTGCCGGAAAACACGATCGTTGCTTTCGCCTCGCAACCTTCTGGAGCCTCGGCCCACTTGTAAAGGCCACTCATAATGTCGGCGTCGGTGACGTGGTCCGGACGGGGAGGCATGATCTGGTTTTCGTTGTACGCGGTCAGGTAATAGAAGACGCCTTCACCGGCACCGTCTGGGCCGCCATACATACGCTGAAGGCCGTTCTCAATGACTGCTGCGAGTTCGTAGGCAAACGCAGAGTCGTACACCTGGCATGTGGGCACGGTCGACGCGAGCACAAGACTGTGTCCGTCCTGATGCTGAAGACCTTCACCAAGCAACGTTGTGCGTCCTGCGGTCGCGCCGATGATGAAACCTTTGGTCTGGGCGTCGGCAGCGGCCCACACCAGATCGCCCACCCGCTGGAATCCGAACATCGAATACAGGGTGAAGAACGGAACCATTGGAACGCCGCGTGTTGCATAGCTCGTTCCGGCAGCCGTGAAGCTCGCCAGCGATCCGGCTTCGGTGATTCCTTCTTCGAGGAGCTGCCCGCTTTTGGATTCCACATAGGAGATCAGCAACTCGTGGTCGACAGGTTCGTAGAGCTGACCCTGAGAGGCGTAAATGCCAAGTTCGCGGAACAGAACCTCCATGCCGAAGGTCCGTGCTTCGTCGGGAATGATCGGTACGACTCGCGGCCCAAAGTTTTCTGATCGGCACAACCCGCGCAGTAGGCGTGTGAACGCCATCGTTGTGGAGACGGCCTGTGTGCCAGAGCCCTTCGCGAATTCTTCATAGACAGAAGGATCGGGGAGTGCGAGTGGGCGACGGATCTGCAGCGAACGACTTGGGACAAATCCATCGAGTGCTTCACGACGCTGAGCGAGATACATCGCTTCTGGCGAGTCCGCTGGTGGTCGATAGAGCGGAGGCGCTTCGGCATCAATCGCCGATTCTGGAATTTGTTCGGTGAGCTGAAGACGATCTCGGAATCCCAGGATCTCTTCGTGGCTCAACTTCTTGATCGAATGGGTCGCGTTACGGCCCTCGACTGTCGAACCAAGAGCCCAACCCTTCACGGTTTTCGCGAGGATGACCGTCGGTGCCCCCTTGGTTTCGACCGCTGACTTATACGCGGCATACACCTTCTTGTAATCGTGGCCACCGCGAGGAAGTGCTCGTAGCTGATCATCGGAAAGGTGTTCAACGAGCTTGCGTAAGCGTGGGTCGGGTCCGAAGAAATGCTCGCGGATATAGGCGCCGCTTTCGATGGCGTATCGCTGCCATTCGCCGTCTGGGGTTGAGTTCATCTTGGACAATAAGACGCCGTCGACATCGCGCGACAAAAGTTCGTCCCAGCCTGCTCCCCACACAACCTTGATGACGTTCCAGCCCGCGCCTCGGAACACAGATTCAAGTTCCTGAATAATTTTGCCGTTACCGCGGACGGGACCATCGAGTCGTTGCAGATTGCAGTTGACGACCCAAATCAGATTGTCGAGTTGCTCTCGGGCGGCAAGCGAAATGGATCCGAGTGTTTCGGGCTCGTCGGTTTCGCCGTCGCCAAGGAAACACCACACCTTTGTTGCGCTCGTATCGTCGATCTGGCGGTTGAGGAGGTACTTGCTGAATCGTGCCTGGTAAATCGAATTAAGCGGACCGAGTCCCATCGAGACCGTTGGAAACTCCCAGAACTCGGGCATGAGCCACGGGTGCGGGTAACTCGAAAGTCCTCCGCCGCCAATTTCTCTGCGGAACTTCGACATTTCTTCTTCGCTCAGTCGGCCTTCGAGATAGGCGCGCGCATAAATGCCGGGAGCTGCGTGACCTTGCAAGTAAACGTGATCGCCAACCAGCGTTCCTGAACGGCCGCGGAAGAAGTGATTAAAGCCAACCTCGAGCAACATCGCTGATGATGCGTAGGAAGAAAGATGCCCGCCGATGCCGTCAGCATTTTTGTTGGCGTAGATGACTGTCATTGCTGCGTTCCAGCGCAAGTACTGGCGAATGCGCTTTTCGATCTCCTCGTCGCCGGGAAACCACGGCTGTTCCTCAACGGGAATCGTATTGATGTATGGCGTCGAGACTTCTGCTGGTGTGCCGATCTGCAATTCGCGTGCTCGCTCGGTGAGCCGCGACACCAGGTAGCGAGCGCGAGTCTTTCCTGCGGTATTGATGACAGCGTCGAGAGAATCGAGCCACTCAACCGTTTCTCCGGGGTCGGAGTCGGGAAGTTGGCTGACGAACTGGTCAAGGTCCACGAGGCGCCTTTCAGAAATTGCGTTGCACCATGATGCCCACACGAAACTGGTTACCGGCAGGTAGCCCAGTTGATTTTTTCGTGAATCGTGGATGTCGGTTGTTCCCTCTGACCTGTGGGACGCTTGAACAGTGACGACAGTCGTGTTCACCGATGGTGCGTGCAGCGGTAACCCTGGCCCTGGTGGTTGGGCATGGGCGGTTGTCGACGGTGGCTTTGCCAGCGGGGGAGAAGCGCAGTCCACGAATCAGCGCATGGAGATCATGGCGGCGTTCGAGGCGGTGAAATCGCATCAGGGTCCTGTTGAGATCGTGAGCGACTCCACCTATGTCGTGCATTGCTTCCGTGATCGCTGGCATGACGGTTGGAAGCGTCGGGGCTGGAAGAACTCTCAGCGCAAGCCCGTTGCAAACCGAGACCTTTGGGAGCCGTTCATCGATCTCGTCTTGAGTCGTGGCGATGTCACATTTCGCTGGGTGAAGGGCCATTCGGGCGATCCCATGAATGATCTTGTCGATCGTCTTGCGGTCGAAGCCGCCACCACACAAATGCAAGCCTCAGGCTCGAAGCCTCCGACCGATCTCGGACCGCCGGACACCTTCGGAACCGGCGAATCAGCGAAGGGGATCGTGGACTCTTCCCGGGCCTACCCCGACGACGAGCAGCTTTCGCTCTTCTGATTAACGATTGTGGTCAGAAATGCGGTCCGGAGCAGCCGCTCCCCGTATTCTCTGCAGCCATGGAAATCAATGGAATCTCAGCAATCGTCACCGGCGGCGCTTCGGGCATCGGTGAAGCATGTGCACGTCAACTCGCCGCTGGTGGGGCGAAGGTCGTTATCGCCGACCTCAACGATGAAAAGGGCAATGCGCTTGCTAGCGAAATCGGTGGGGCATTTGCTCACGTCGATGTGTGCAACAGCGACGACATCAAGGCCGCCATTGGCATGGCCGAGGAAATGGGCCCGATTCGCGCACTCGTGAACTCTGCAGGTATCGGCGCAGCGAGCCGAACAATCGGCAAGGACGGTTCGTATGACTCGGCCTTTAATCTTGATTACTGGCGCAAAGTTATCGACGTGAACCTCACCGGTACGTTCGATTGCATCCGTTTGGTCGCAACAGCGATGAGCCGGACCGAACCAGTTTCCGATGACGGCGAGCGTGGTGCCATCGTCAACATGGCCTCGACCGCTGCGTTCGACGGACAAATTGGTCAGGCCGCCTATTCCGCCTCAAAGAGTGGCGTTGCAGGCATGACCCTGCCGATTGCTCGCGACCTTTCAGTCGTTGGCATCCGAGTGAACACAGTTGCCCCTGGCCTTATCGACACGCCGATCTATGGCGAAGGCGAAGGCAGCGAGGCCTTCAAGGCGAAGCTCACCAAGGACGTGCTCTTCCCTGACCGTCTTGGTTACGCAAGCGAACTTGCGTCGATGGTGATTCAGCTCATCACGAACTCCTACATGAACGCCCAGACGATTCGCGTTGATGGTGGAGCACGTTTCAGCCCGAAGTGATCTGATCCAGATCCTGAGTGAGGACCCGGCTTCTGAGCCGGGTCCTTCGCTTTTGTGGGGCTAGTGGCTACGATCGTACGCATGTTCGTAGTGGGTATCGACCCGGGGCTGACCCGATGTGGCTATTGCGTGCTCGAAGTGCGTGATGGTGCTTCGCCGCGGGCTGTTGCATTGGGCGTGATGCGCACGTCGCCGTCTGACGAGGTCCATCACCGACTTGCCGAGCTTCAATCTGAATTGCGCGCGTTACTCGCTGAGTTCCCAGTCACCGCAATGGCAGTCGAGCGGGTCTTGTTTCAAGTGAATGTGAGCACGGCGATGTCGGTAGGTCAGGCCAGTGGCATTGCCATGGTCGAAGCAGTCAATGCCGGTTGTGAGGTCGTGCAGTACTCGCCCAACGAGGTCAAGTCTGCGGTCGCTGGTTGGGGCAACGCCGACAAAGTGCAGATGCAGCAAATGGTGCAGACCCTCCTTGGCCTTGCTGAGCCACCACATCCATTCGACGCTGCCGATGCTGCGGCACTTGCGCTGTGTCACGTCGCAATGGCCCCGATGCGTGCTGCCGCGAATCGAGCGGTCTCGAAACGAGCGGTGTCAAAAGTGAGCGCGAAATGATCGGCTCAGTTCGTGGTGTATTGCTCGAGCGGTTGCCATCGGGCGAGGTGCTTGTTGAGGTTTCAGGAATTGGTTACCGAGTCATCGTCGCGCCTTCAACGGCAGCGTCACTAGGTGAAACTGGTTCCGAAGTATTTCTTCATACGCATCATCACCGTCGCGAGGACGCCGAAACGCTCTACGGATTCACCTCTTTAGAGCAGCGAATGGTCTTCGAAGCGTTGTTGTCGGCTCACGGAGTTGGCCCCGCACTTGCTCTCGGCATCATGAGCGTGCATCCACCGGCCTCGTTGGTTCGAGTGTTGGCCAACGACGACATCGATGCGTTGTGTCTTGTTCCGGGCGTTGGCAAAAAGACCGCAGCCCGCCTACTCATCGAACTCAAGTCGAAACTCGATATCCCCGGTCTCGACATCGGGGCGGGTTCTGTTTCTGTCGACGGCGCATCCGGTGGTTCCTCATCGGTTGCCGACGTGCGCACCGCTCTTTCCGAGCTCGGCTACGGGCCAGACGAAGTTGCCGAAGCAGTCAAGGAACTTCCCGATTCGAACGACACTGCAGAATTGCTCCGTCTCGCTCTGCAACGATTGGCGGCCTGATGCGCGACGAACTTCTTTCGCCTGAACCCACCCCCGACGATGTCGAGCCGGTGCTCGCCGATCACCCTTCAGGTGCCGACGTCATTGGTGAGGAGGGCGGCCTACGTCCTCGGCACCTCGACGACTTTGTTGGTCAGCGTGAACTGAAAGAACATCTCGGCATCATCCTCGAGGCCGCTCGTCGGCGCGAACAGGCCGTCGATCACTTGTTGTTTGCTGGTCCTCCAGGGCTCGGAAAAACAACTCTGGCCGGCATCGTGGCTGCCGAACTCCAAGTTGGCCTTCATGTCACCTCTGGTCCCGCACTCGACCGAGCCGGAGACCTCGCGGCAATTCTCACCCGCCTCGGCGAAGGCGATGTCTTGTTCATCGACGAAATCCATCGCCTCAGCCGCAACGTCGAAGAAGTGCTGTATCCAGCGATGGAAGATTTCCAACTCGACATCGTCTTGGGTAAAGGCCCCGCTGCGCGTTCCATTCGTCTCGATCTGCCACGGTTCACTCTCGTTGGAGCCACGACACGCACGGGACTCATCACCGGTCCCTTGCGCGACCGCTTCGGCTTAGTAGCCCGTCTCGACTACTACGACGCCGACGAACTGCAATCGATCGTTACGCGTGCGGGTGGCATTCTCGGAATTGGCATCGACGACGGTGGCGCGTCCGAGATCGCTCGACGGGCCCGTGGCACACCCCGAATCGCTAATCGTCTTCTTCGTCGGGTTCGCGACTTCGCCGAGGTTCGTGGCGATGGCCGTATCGATGAAGCAACTGCACACGAAGGCCTTGCGGTGTTTGGTGTCGACGACCTTGGTCTCGACAAAGTCGACCGCGCCGTGCTTTCCAACCTGTGTCAGAAGTTCGGCGGCGGTCCTGTTGGTCTCGGCACACTGGCCATCAGCGTTGGCGAAGCCGAGGAAACAGTTGAAGACGTCTACGAGCCGTTTCTCATTCAGCAGGGGCTGCTCATGCGAACACCACGCGGTCGGGTTGCGACCCCCGCGGCCTGGGCGCATATGGGCTTGGTCGCACCCGCCAGCGCGCCGCTCACGGCCGATCCTTCGCGCAGCATGTTTGAGGCGTAGCAAAACCTCGGTGCCAACGCCCTAGCCTCGGTCCGCTATGGATACTGCTGCCTTCGATTATGAGTTGCCCGAGTCGGCGATAGCGCAGCGCCCGTTACCTGAACGTGATGCGGCGCGGCTCCTCGTCGATCGCGGCGCAGCGAATCCTCCCGACAATCACATCGTTCGAGATCTTCCAGATCTTCTTGAGCCAGGGGATCTGCTCGTTCTCAATACAACTCGCGTTCTTCCGGCTCGTCTGGCACTCCGTAAAGACACCGGCGCCGCTGTTGAAGTGCTTCTTCTTGAGCGCCTCGATGGCGGATCGTTGTCAGATTCTGGGCAGTCGCGCTGGGAAGCGTTGGTCCGACCCGGGCGGAAGTTGCCTCCGGGCACCATCGTTCTTCCCGCCGAAGGAACTGGGCTCGAAGTGTCGGTTGACGAGGACCTAGGCGATGGCCGCCGGGTGGTGACGATCGACGTAGAGGGGCCATTGCTCGATGTTCTCGAAACGTTCGGAGTGATGCCACTTCCTCCCTACATCACCGAGGTCCTGGCAGAGCAAGAGCGCTACCAAACCGTCTTCTCTGAGCGACCGGCTTCTGCAGCGGCCCCAACGGCGGGACTTCATCTCACGCCCGAGGTCTTGGCTCGATGCGCCGAACGTGGCATTGGTCGCGCTGATGTTGAACTTGTGGTTGGCCTCGGAACGTTCCGACCGATCGCAACCGATCGTATTGAAGATCATGAAATGCACGGAGAGACGTTCCGCGTTCCCCAGGAAACTCTCGATGCCTGTGCTCAAACGAAAGCGAATGGTGGGCGAGTCGTTGCGGTCGGAACCACAGCGGTTCGAGCGCTTGAAAGCGCAGCCGCCTTCGGAGTGAATGAGGGTCGGACCGAGCTTTTCATCCACGGCGACTACGACTTCTTGGTGGTCGACCGGATGATGACCAACTTTCATCTGCCCAAGTCATCGCTGATCGTGATGATCGATGCATTCGTCGGGCCGAGGTGGCGCGATCTTTATGCCGACGCGCTACGCGACGGCTACCGCTTCTTGTCCTTTGGCGATGCGATGTTGTTAACGCGCCGCTGAGTTGTCAGCTTTGGCTTAGAGGAATTCGCAAAGGTAGGCCGCAGGCGCTTCGGCACGTACCTGGAAATGGCTCGAAGCTGGAACCTCGAAACCTGATCCCTTGGGATAGATCTCCCAGTCGCTCTCGCCGTCGACGATTGCCTCGAGAACTCCGTTCACCACTGTCATGCGCTCGGGCGCCTCGGTGTTGAAGTCATAGGTGCCGGGGGCGATGACGCCGACGGTGGCTCGGCCTGCAGCAGTCTCGAAACCGAGGCTCTGAACGCCACCATCGAAGTACGTGTTGTGGGAGGTGTCTGACATGTCGACGACGATAACGCTCTCGAAGGGTCAGTTGTGGTGACATGGAGCCCAGATACGAATTTTTTTCAATGTCACTGGAGAAGTGTTGAGTACAGACGCAATTGAAACCGTCCTTCGTTTGCAGATCGACGCAACTGATGGGTTCGCTCGAACCGGTGTCGTCCACACGGCGCGTGGTTCGTTTCGTACTCCCTGCTTCATGCCCGTAGGCACTCGAGCCGCCGTTCGCACGCTGACTTCAGCCGATCTCGAGAAGCTCGGTGCTGAAGTCATCCTGGGTAACACCTACCACCTCATGTTGAAACCTGGTGCCGACCTCATC
>JBIIGP010000271.1:0-2808 GCA_044236415.1 Acidimicrobiales bacterium
GAGGTGGGTGTGGGGGACTTCCAGCCCGGCGATGATAAGGGAGATTCTCTCGGCCTCAAATGCGCTCATCTGAGCCGCGCCAATCTTGCGGGCAACGATGGCTAGATGCCCGGCAAGTTCGTCGGGGAGATCGACCCAGTGGTCAACTTCGAGTCGCGGGACAACAAGTGTGTGGCCGGGGCAGATTGGGGCGATCGTCAGGAAGGCGACGCACAAATCGTCTCGGTAAACGAACCGTCCTGGAAGGTCGCCGTTGATGATCTTGGTAAACAAGGTGCTCATGGTTGTGAAATCGTAGAGTGCAACGAATGAACGTGCCCTCCAACTCCGAGCCTGAGAGCCAGATTCTCACCGTTCCAAATCTGATCACTCTCGTCCGGTTGCTGTGTTTGCCGGTTTTTGTCTGGCTTCTGCTTGGTCAAGAGAATCCTCTGGCGGCCGGCGCACTCCTTGGGGTTTTGGGAGCCACCGATTGGGTGGACGGCTGGTATGCACGTCGGTTCAACGCTGTTTCCAACTTCGGGAAGATCTTCGACCCGGTTGTCGACCGCCTCCTCTTCTTCGTTTCTATCGTTGCGATCATCATCGCCGGAGCGGCTCCGATCTGGTTCTGTATCGCCGTATTGGTGCGGGAAGTGGCCCTTTCCTTGGCCACGTTGGTTCTGGCTTCTCTCGGAGCCCGCCGCATCGACGTGACATGGATCGGAAAGGCGGCCACGTTCGGTCTGATGTTTGCGTTCCCAGGTTTCCTCTGGGCGTCGACCGACTGGGCGCTGCAGCCATTCTTTGAGATCGCTGCATGGGTCTGTGCGCTGCCGTCACTGGCGGCCTCGTATTACGCAGCAGGGCTGTACGTGCCAATTGGTCTTCGGGCGCTGCGTGAGGGACGCGAGGCGAGGGCAGCGGGGGAGTGACTCGGCGCCGGGGCTCACGCTTCGGTGGAGGTCGAGGCAATCGGATAGCGTTCGGCCTATGCAACTGCCTGATGACCTGCGCTATTCCTCCGACCACGAATGGGTCCGCCTTGAGAACGGGCAGCTCCGTCTCGGAATCACCGATTACGCGCAAGATGCGCTTGGCGACGTCGTGTTCGTCGAGATTCCTGAGGTAGGCATGCAGGTTGATGCTGCCGCAAAGGTCAGCGAAGTTGAGTCAACGAAATCAGTCTCCGACATCTACGCACCTGTTGCCGGCACGGTCATCGCAGTGAACGAATCACTTGCGGATTCTCCAGAACGTTTGAATGACGATCCTTACGGCGACGGTTGGATCTGCATCATTGAACCTTCTGATGCAACTTCCGTTGACGCGCTTCTAGATGTCGATGGTTATCGGCGGTTGATCGAAGGCTCGTGATGGCTGTTGCCGAGGGATTCTGTAATAACTGCGGGCACCGTAATTCGCTTGGAGCAAATTTCTGCTCGTCATGCGGTGCTGTGCTGGAATCTCTCGCGCCCGATCACACAACGATCACCTTTCACCCAGTGACGCCCGGAGACCCGGTCGAGAGCGATGTTGCAGTCGTTGTCGAAGGCATCCCTGCCGATACTGCGATGCTCGTTGTCCAGCGTGGTTCAAAGGCTGGAAGCCGATTCGCGTTAGATAGCGATGTTGTGACTGCAGGTCGACATCCAGATTCAGACATCTTCCTTGATGACATCACAGTTTCGCGGCGACACGCCGAACTTCGTCGCGTAACCGATGGAACATGGTTGGCCTGCGATACCGGTTCCCTCAATGGCACCTATCTCAACCGTCAACGTATCGAGACAGCGATTCTTTCGAGCGGCGATGAACTGCAAATCGGGAAGTTCAAACTCGTGTTTCTCCTCGGTGGTGATGGCGCGTGACAGACGTAAGTTCCCACTCCTCAATTGGCGAAGTACTTGCGCTTCTCCAGAGCGACTATCCCGACATCACCATTTCGAAGATTCGATTCTTGGAGAGCCAAGGGCTTTTGAATCCCGAGCGCACTCCGTCGGGGTATCGAAAGTTTCACGAAGAAGACATTGAACGGCTGCGATGGATCCTCACGCAGCAACGCGATCACTTTTTGCCACTCAAGGTGATCAAGGATCGTCTCGCTGCAGGTGATTTCGCCGATGGTCCGCCCGAGGGCGTTCTTCCATTTGAGCGGAACTCGGAAGTAGCAGAGACCTCCAACGACTCCTCTACATCTGAAGTCGTTGAGAACTCTGCAGTTTCCGCGTCACCCAGGAAGGTTTCCGCTGCAAAGGAAGCAGGCTCCAACGCCTCAACCTCCCGAACGAGCGCCGTAACGAGTTTGCTCGAAGGCCCGGCAGCGACGACCACCTCGCCTCGAGGCGGGAAACGTCATCCGACCGGACACAAGAAGGGCGATCCCACACCGGTGAAAGGTGCGGAAGACGAAATCGAAGTTCCCGAGGTTGCACTCACACTCAAAGAACTCTGTGAGCAAAGTGGCTTGGGTGAGTCTGAGGTTGCTGACCTGGAGAAGTTCGGTCTTCTCACGCGCCGATCCATGGGGCATGTCGAGTACTACGACGACGAAGCGCTCGTCGTGGCGCGGCTCGCAGGTGGATTCGGACGGTACGGAATAGAACCTCGCCACCTCCGTATGTACAAAGTTTCGGCTGAACGGGAAGCGGGCCTCTTTGAGCAGCTCATTACTCCGCTCTTGAAACAGCGCCGTGCTGCTGCCCGAGAGCAGGCGGTCGAGATGCTTGAAGAATTGGCGGAACTCGCAGATGACCTACGTGCGGTGATGGTTCGGGCCTCACTGCGTGAGTATCTGGGCCAAGCCTGAACCACGGGTTCGATTGCACG
>JBIIGP010000046.1:0-10893 GCA_044236415.1 Acidimicrobiales bacterium
GTCAGCGAACCACGCCAAGAACAATGCGAACGCTGCGCCGAAGTAGACGACGGTGTTGACGCTTGAGTAACTCACGAGCCAGCCGGCGAGAAGTCCGGCAACAGGAACTGTTCCGCCGAAACACATCATCCACACAGCGCTGACTCGACCGCGAATGGAGTGGTCAAGTCGCGATTGGAAGATCGTCGAGAGCGATGTGACGAGAACAAAGTAAAAAAAGCCAAGCAGGAAGCCGATGGGGAAGGCAGGTGCTGGGCCCCTGATTGTGATGTACGCGGCGAGCGAAATGCCGAAGAGGACAAACGAGACTCGAAGTACATGTTCAATCTTGTAGCCAGCAAGAACTGTGCCCACCGACAATGCCCCAATCACCGCACCGAGTCCGAAGGTGGCGTAGAGCAAGCCGTACAGAGTCGACTTCGTTGAAACGCTCCAATCCACCGATGCAATTGCCGGGTAGAGGACGACGAAGGGCATGCAGAACATGGAGAACATGAAAACCGTGAGGACTGCGCGGAAGACCACTGGGTCTTGGCGTACATAACGGAAGCCGCCGACTAAACGGTCGAGTTTGCTTTCGCCGATTTTGCGCTCGAATGTCGGGACCTTCACGTAGGTGACGCCAACCATGATGATCACGTACGTCGCTGCATTTAAGACGAACACCCACGAAGCGCCGATCCACACGTAGAGAACTGCGCCAATTGCAGGGCCAACGACGCGCGAGACGTTCATGCTGACGGAGTTCAGCGAAATCGCGCCCGCAAGTTGTTCGCGTGGAACGAGTGACGGTGTTACGGCAAGAAACACCGGACCTTGAAGCGCAGCGCCAGTTCCAACTGCGAAGACCGCGAGTAGAAGCGCAACCTCAGAGAAGTCGGTGGTGCGCACGATCCACGCAATAGCGAGCGAACCGATCATCTGTTCAAGCGATAACCAGAAGATGAGTTTCTTGCGGTTGAACATGTCGGCGATGATTCCGCCGAAGGTTGCAAAGAGGAGCTGGGGTACGAGGTTGCAGAAGCCGACAAGGCTGACCAACCACGCGCTCTTCGTAACTGTGTAGACGAACGCCGCAAGAATGACGTTCTGCATCCAGGTTCCGATGGTGGAACCGAGACTGCTGAGCCACATCGTTCGGAAGTCGCGATTGCGAAGAACAGCTCGAACCGCGCTGATCTCTTGGGCGTCGAGTGCTCGGTCGCCATCGACGAGAGCTTCCTCGGCTTCGCCGCGGAATTCCTCCTCAGATGTGAACTCGTGCTCCCCAGTCATTGGGAACGAACTTACGGCGAGGGCGGGGGGACTGACGAAACGGCAACGGAGAGTCGTCTGGAATCAGCGCTGTTGCACAGTGGCGGTCGCAGTGGCCAGTACGAGTTTGTCGTCCGGCGCTCCGGGCAGGGCTCGCGCAAAGAGATGAGGCACCCGTTTGGCAAGAGAGACCGTGACGGAACCGTCTTGGTTGATCGTGACTTCGGGTCCTGACGAGAGGCTGTCGAGGATGCCCTTGGTGGCTAGGGCGTCGACTGCCACGAGCCAAACCCTTATGGGGTCAAGTTCGAAGCCCCGTCCGGATCGAAGTGCAGCTTCATCGAGGCCTGCGGTCGCGGCGTCGTTCGCAGCGTCAGTTGCGGCAGCCAAGAGATCTTGTTGCCCAGCGCGAACCGCGGTGAGGTCAACGGTGATCGCTGCCAAGACAAACATGATGAGCACCGCGGCGGGCATGAGCATGAGCACAGTTCCGCTTTCACCCCTCAACCGCGGATGGGAAAGATTCAGCATCTGGCTTCTCCTGGAATCCCGCTTCGAAACGGATCAATGACTTCACTAGCTGATGCGACTGCAGCGAAGCCCTGACCGAAGCCACCGATGATTGGAACTCGAAGTGCGTGGATTGGATGGCGAACGGTGACGGTGACTCGGTTGCATCGCGACCAGCCACGTTCACCTCGGTAGGAAATAGAAATCGAGGTAGCGCCGGCGCTCCGTCCATGGCCAGAGAAGGCTTGCGTTGCGGCTGACTCTGCGCGCAACAGCGCTGTCTCTTCATCCGGAGCCTCCACGAATGTGCGGACGGCTTCACGCGCGGCACTTGTTGTTGAGAGTTTGGCGTCAACGACACCCCACGCATTGGCGATGACGAGCATGGCGATGACGAAAGTGAGAATTCCGAATGGAATGACCTCAATCCCGCCGACCTGTCCTTGGTCGCCACGAAGACGTTGGCACGTCATTGCATTTGCTCCACTCGAACTCGAACCGTTCGCTCAATTGGTGGAGCGCCATTTCCTCTCAAACTGTCCCAGAGGAAACTGGGGGGACGGGCTCGAACGGTTACTGCGACGGTGTCCCATGTTGTCGTGGACCAGTCGAGTTCGATCCGACTTCCGAACGGACCAAGTTGAGCGCGAATCGTTGATTCGGCGCGGGATCGAGCTTCTTCAGGGATTGGTGATTCATCATGCGGTGTTCTGGCTCCCGCAACGAGTCGGGCTCCTTCGTAGACGGCGCTCGTTGTCGCTGATCGCGCATAGAGCGCAATCAGCGTCTGGGTTGCGAAAAGTAAGAGGGCGAGGAATACGAGGAGTCCAGCGATTGTAGAAATGAGACCGGCCCCAGTTTCGGGGCCGACCCTTTGGGAGTAACGCGCTCGAAACTGGCTCACTCGGAACCGATCTGCATGATCTTTTCGTTTGTCGTTGCTTCGGTTGCCTTCCACATTTGTTGGAAGCCGACCCACATCGCTGCACCTAGGAAAGCCATGATCAGCACTGCTATCGCAGCGGAAATGACGCCCTCACCGTGATCGCCCTTGAATCGGCGACGCTTCGGTAATGGAGTGGTCGTGACGTTGATGTCGGATTCTTTGTCGGGATTCTGCTGCATTACTGCTCCTTGTTTGATGGTTGGGGATCCGAATGAGGAGTTGCGGCAATCGGTCACGTGGTGGTGAAAAGGCGGAGTGCTTCGGTGAAAGGGACAGCGAGAAAAAGGAGTCCAGGCACCAACGTCGCGACCGTGACGGGTATCCACACCTGCTGACCGCGCTTTTCGATGGTCTCGACAAGGTCTCGATGGACCTCGGAGCGAACGGCGCGAGCTTCTTGGGTAATCAGGTGTCCGAGGTCGCCGGCGTCTCGATTCAACGCAAGGACACCGACGAGCCTTCCGACTGCGGGTACGTCGGCGGTAGCGGCCCATTCTCGAAGGGCATTGTTTTCATCGATTCCGTGTTGGATGCGAGTGATTACTCGCTGGAGATCCTGTGCGACAGTTCCGGTTGAGCGCCTAGAGACACGCTGAAGAGCGGCGCCGAGTGAGTAGCCCGCCGAGAGCATCATCCCGAGTTGTTCGCTGACAATCGGGAGTTCGAGGACAAGCGAGCGCTTCCAATCTCTCGAACGTCGTGAGAGTTGAGATTCAACAATGAGGAACGCAAGAGCCGGCGCTCCTGCGACAAGGAGAAGAAAGAAAGGAGTGGGGGGTGTGGTCGCGACCGCAATGAGGACCGCTGCGCAGAGTGCAGCGGTTGCCCAGCCGAGTTGCCGAAGGCGAAAAGCAGTGGAATCGAACGAACTATGTATCCGCTCAAGACGTGTGCCGAGTTCTTCGTTGACCCCGCAAAACTTCGCAATAGCTGCGCCTGCATCTCGGGCGAGTGGGCCGAGAATCCGAAGTAGTGCGTTGCCTTCGTCGGTTTCGGTACGACGTGAGAGGCCAAAGAGGTAGGGCCGCACTCGTTCGATGAGTGGACCTCGTCGGAACCATCGCAACTGGCCGAGAAGCAGCGTGAGGCCGAGCCAGCCGAACAGCAGTGCAAGGGCGATTGGCTGTCGCATTATGCGAACACCCGATCCTCGGTTGGCAGGCGCAACATCCGACCGGCCCAGCGCCAGCACACCGCCATGATGACGAGAGCGCTAAGCACTGCGAGTTGCCCTAGAGGTGTGGTGTACGCGCTCCGCCCGTTTCCGACTGCGGCTCCGGCGGCAGCCATGCCGAGCGGAACAAGCAGCACGAATCGCCGAGCGAAGCGGACGCCGGACTGACGAGCTCGAACGTCTTTGCGATAAGCGACATCATCACGTCGGTCTTGTGCGAGATCTGCAAGCCGGCGATCGATTCCGGTTCCGCCGAGTTCGTGCGCGATTAGCAACGTCTCGCAGGTTGCGTCGCACGTGGAGTCGGCGAGTTGATCGCGCAGCACGCGAAGCGTCTTTTCAAAGTCGGTGGTGAGCATCCATTCGCGTTGCGCTGCGCTGAATGCGGGTCGCATGATCTCGGGACCAGCCTCGCCAACCTCGAAAAGTGCCTGTGGAAGCGAACGGCCCACTGAAGAGGTGAGGAGTCGAAGTTCCTCAATCATTCGTGGCCATGCGTCTTGCGCGATTGCGAGCCGATTGCGGCGACGCTGCCGATAGGCCGCAAGTGGAAACGAAGCTCCAAAGATTCCTGCGGTGATTGCTGGAAGAGGTGAGCCGAAGAGGGCAAGAGCGAGTAGGGCGCCAAGGAGGAACATCGAACTGATAGCGAGAATGAACTCGCCTGGAGCAACTGATCCAAGACCGGCTTGCATCATCCACTCGGCATTGGAGCGTCGGTTTCGCTTCTGCTCAGAACTTTTAGGGGCTGGGCCGACGCCGGACCAACCAAGAATGCGAGCGGTGTAGAGGAGGTGGACGCCATAGCCAGTTATCGACGCGAGGAGAAGCGCGTTCATCGGAGAACCGATCCGAGATCGCTTCCGGATGATGCGAATGTGTTCGATAGGCGCTGGGGGAGCAGGCCTGTCCAGATCAGCGGTTCAGAGGGTGATTGACGGGTAAAGAGATCGGTGACGGTGAATGCACCGCTTGATCCGTCAACAAGCTGTTCCTCGACGGCGATGATTTCGCTTACCTGAGGGCCGTTTGGAGTTCGTTTGCTGAATATCACGAGGTCAATGGCATCGGAGACAAGAGTCGTAAGCGCTCCATGCGGGAGTGATCCTGCATCGGAAAGTTCGGCGAGAAACCTCAGCCGCGAGAGCGCGCCGCGAGCATTTGCTGAGTGAATCGTCGTGTAGCCCTTGATCCCCGATGACAGCGTGAGGAGGAGTGGAAGTGCTTCTCTGTCGCGGACCTCTCCAACGACAGCAACATCAGGCGCCATGCGTAGAAACCCGGCCACGAGGCGACGGAGATCGACAGCAGGTCGATCGGTGCGGGCAGCACGCGTTTGCATGCTGGCCACGTTTGGGAGTGGCGCATCAACCTCGAAGACTTCCTCGGCGATGACAACACGTTTGGAAGGCTCGAGTTCGCCTAGACAGCATGACAAGAGGGTGGTCTTTCCGGATCCGGGTGCACCGGCAAAAAGGGCTGTCGTGCCGCATCGAATCGCCGCAGCAAGGAACGATGCGGCGTCATTGCTCAGCGTGTCGGTGGCAACGAGTTGATCGAGTCGGGTGAATGGCACGCCAGTGAAACGACGAATGTTGACCATGAGGTGGCCACCACGAGCAAGGTCGCCGTGGACGATGTGGAGTCGTGAGCCATCGTCAAGCTGCGCATCTTGAAGACCCTCGGTGGCATCGAGTTTGCGATGGCTTGTCGAAGAGTCATCAAGAAGTTTGGTGAGCGTGCGGATGACATGCTCGTCGTCATGGAATGTTTCGTGGTGGTATCCGCTTGATCCACGATGACGCTTTACGAAGATTTCGGTCGGAGCGTTGATTTCAACTTCCCAAACGTCAGCATCGTTGAGGAGATCAGTGAGAGGGCCGTAGAGGACAAGGTTTCGCCATGCGCGCGCAGCGAGGGTTTCCGGATTGGTGATCACAAGCGATTTGCGGCCGCGGCGAACATCGTCGTCCCAGCGCCGCAACTCATCGTCAATGAGGGCGCGTAACTGGTTGTGTCCTCCTGGATTGGAGAGATCAATTGCAGCTTCCTTGGCACGAGCTTGTACCGCCGTCTCGATATCGAGAAGTGGAGTAGTTCTCATGCAGTTCTCCCAAGGTGCCCCGGAATAATGGCAATCGGTGCGGTCTGAAATGACGATCGGGGGTCGCGTGGTTCCACATGCTGAAGGCGCTCGGAGACTGCAGCGGTGATGGAGCCGAACGCTGATCGTGGGGGTGCAGTTCCGTCGTGAATGAATGGTTCGAGATCGCGACGTAGCGGAACCATCACTGGTATCGGTAGCGAGTGTGATGGAACGGTCTCATCAAAGAGGCGAAGAATTGTCCGCGTGAGTTCAGATCGATGTCGGGTGGAACGCGGCGCCCCGAGGATGACCAGAAGAATTCTTTTGGTCTCGGTGCCAAGCTCGGCGAGTTCGCGCAGGTTATGGAGCGCTCGACTCAATCCGGTGATCCCAGCTCGAGCGGTGAGAACAACAAGATCGGCATTTCTTGCGAGTTCCCGAGCGAGCAAGTTGCGATCCTCGATGTCGATCGACCCGGTTTCAGATTCGCCCTCGAAGTCGGCATCGGAATCGGCGACGACGAAGTCGAATGAGCGATGGATCGATGCCAATGCAGCCAGGGTCGTGCGGCGGCGGAGAGTCGACCAATCGCGATGTCGACGAAGCCCGGGGAGAATGTCGTATCCGTGCCGAGGGCTAAACCAGAAAAAGTCGCGGACTTCATCCTTGGTTGGATTGGCAGTGCGATGGAGGTCAACAAGTTCTTGGAGCCCGGGTACAACATCGCCTAGATCATGAAGAAGAGCTTGATCTGCATTGAGGCTCGCATCAATGAGGCCGACTCGAGTTGGGGTCGACTCGAGGTGTCGCGATGGTTGGCCAGCAAGGTGCGATGCGATCGCCATGGCGGTAGTGGATGTCCCCGATCCGCCTGGACCGAGAACTGCGATGAGACACCCAGTTGGAGATGAGTCAACAGAGGTTTCATGCGTTGCGATATGTGATCGGTGATCGACCCCAATCGCATGCTCACGGAGGGCAGCGAGAAGGTGGTGCGGTGTGACTGGTTGGGTCAACGTGTCGGCGGCGCCGAGCGCAGGCCAATCGCGTCGGGGGGTGGAATCGGTGATGACGATCGGGACACACCCAGCATCTCTGGCGGTTTCGATGACGTCGCGGTCGACTCCGGTGCAGTCCTCTCCAAGCAGCACGGCGGAGAATCGACGATCGGAATGGAGGCGTGAACGAACCTCATCGATGGAGACACATCGAATGAATTCAATCGGGAGCATCGATGAATTCGCCCAGTGTCCGATGTCGGTCAACCACGTGGTGCGTGGGCGGGCTACGCCTAGTACGACAAAGTGTTCGTCGCGCATCATCGACCTGCTGTTGAGCGCGCGAGAGGGCCTGTCACCGCTGATCGGGCGCCGATGGTTTCGCCGGCAAGGGTCGATCTCACCACGGTGATTGATGCGACTTGCGCGGCGTGAACCGCATCAAGCAACTGGTCGGCAGATGCGAGGGCGAGGGTGACGATCACTTTCCCGGAAGATCCGAGACTCCCTGATTTCGCGTCGGTTGCGCGGATCACGTTTGCGTCTCGTGCGAGAACAGTGGTTGTCGCGTCGCTCCCGGAACCGTACGTCGCCAAAACGTCAACTCGTTCGCCTGGTCGGAGGTCGCCGTTAAGGGCTCTTTCGCGGTCGACTGGAAAGGAAAATTGGCGTGTTGGTTCTGTTGGTCCTCCGGTGAGGACTGCACTGCGTTGGACGAGCTCTCCCTCCCCGATTGGAGCCAGCGCCACTGCACCCGCCAACGCATCAACCGAGAGAAACGCGCGGAGTGATTCAGCGGTGCGTGTATCGACAGACGTGGTGGCAAGCGTTGAGCTGTCGAGTCGTTCCCCTGCAGCAAGCGCACGGCGGGATATGACGACCGACTGTTGCGGAGAGACACCAGTTCCGGAGACGGTGAGGAAAGCGGCGAGAGCGGCAGCGCTTACAAGGAGACCTCCGACAATTGTCCGACTATTTGGTTTCCGCGGCGCGCGGATGGTCAATCGACGAAGCGTTGCGGGCGGAGTATCTGACTGCGCTTCAGGGGATCCTGTGCGGGGACGACGCATCTTGTTTGCTCTCCAGTCCTGTTAGCTGTGGTGGGGGCCGCACGGTACGGAGAACGAGGTTCGGTGGGAAGAGGTCGCCTGGCCCATTTCTTCGAGCGGACGATTCGCTTACCTTCACGGGTCTGATGAACAACACGATCGACTGGATGAGCACTGCGGATGCAGCGGACTATCTCGGGGTGCAGTCGCGCACTCTGTACCGATTCATCGATGAGGGTCGCCTCCCGGCTTACCGGTTTGGTCGCGTCATTCGACTGAAGCGCGACGATGTCGACCTCTTTGTTCAGTCGTGTCGAATCGAGCCGGGAACGCTGATCGACACTTCATCGATTGCATCAACGACTGCATAGAACACGCCGTTGTCGGGGGTACTGAGCGCGAGCAACGAGCGGCTGAGGCTTCGTACGTTCCCTGAAATGAGATTGTTGCTGATCGCCACCGTGAGTCGATCGTCGCGATCGATTCGTAATGCCAGAAGGGTGGGCCACGAGTGCGAAGTCTGAGGTGCGCCGTCGCCATCGAGATGGAGACGAGTGGCGCTCCGTACCGACGAAATTGAGGCTGTACGAATGAGTGTGGTGGCTGATGAACTCGCAGCGAGCTCGATCCCTCCGGGCCCTACGGTGAGAATTGTTCCGCGACGTTCGCCTCCATTTCTCGTTGTGAGCGTCACAAATGCGTTGCATTCGGCGAGGTTGGCCAAGAGTCCAATCAGCGTTGCGTCCTCGCCTCGGTGACGATGGAGTGCGCCGAATCCCGCGCGAGATCGGGAGGAATCGGCAGCGCGGGCGGAGTCAAGCAACTGGCGAAGGGCGGGATCAGTGACGGCGTCCACCTCTCGATCATGGAGGATCGGCCTCCGTGGGGGATGAGTCGTCCGACCCTTCTAGGATTACGAGCCAGATGCCCAGCACAACCGTCAACGTCCATGTTCCCGGCAACCACCTGATGACCGGCCTTCTCGGTCAGCGCGACGAGTTGCTTCTACTTATCGAAGATGCCTTTCCCGAGGCCGACGTCCATGTGCGCGGCAACGAGATCACGGTCTCTGGCGACCAAGCCGGAACGGTTGGCAAGTTGTTTGAGGAACTTGTCGTTCTTCTCCAGCAGGGTCAGGTTCTTGAGCCCGTGTCGGTTCGCCGCAGTATTGAAATGGTGAAGGCCGACGAGCGTCCGAGTGAAGTGCTCACCACCGATGTGTTGCGCAGTGCTCGTGGTCGCATGGTGCGCCCTAAGACCAGCGGACAGAAGCGCTACATCGATGCCATCCGCAAGAACATCGTTACCTTCGGTGTTGGTCCTGCGGGTACCGGAAAGAGCTGGCTTGCAGTTGCGATGGCCGTGCAAGCGCTGCAGGCCAAAGAAGTTGATCGCATCATCCTCACTCGTCCTGCAGTTGAGGCGGGGGAGCGTCTGGGTTTCTTGCCTGGCGACATGATGGCCAAGGTTGATCCGTACCTTCGACCTTTGTACGACGCGCTCTACGACATGCTCGATGCCGAAGGTGCGCAGCGCATGCTGGAACGAGGAACGGTTGAAGTTGCGCCGCTTGCGTTCATGCGCGGCCGCACGCTGAACGGTTCATTCATCATTCTTGATGAAGCGCAGAACACCACACCGGAACAGATGAAGATGTTTCTTACTCGAATCGGATTTGGTTCGAAGGTTGTTGTTACCGGCGATACGACTCAGATCGATTTGCAGGGCGGTAGAAGTGGTTTGCTCGAACTTGAACCAATCCTTTCCGGTATCGATGGACTCGAATGGGTCAAGCTCACCGCAGGCGATGTTGTTCGTCATCGAATTGTCCAAGACATCGTGAGTGCGTACGAGAACGCACCGAAGCCTTGAACGAGCCTCCTCGTCGTCGCCGTTTGAAGCGACGCGGCCCTGCCGACGGAGTCGTCACCGTGTTCGTTTCCGACGAACAGGCAGCACTGCCGATTGTGGTTGAGAAGTGGCAGCAACTGGCGTTGGCAGTTCTGGCCGATGAAGGCGTTGAAGGCGAAGCCGAACTTTCCGTGATGTTTGTCGACGAGGAAACCATCGGTGATCTCAACAAACGGTTTATGGAAGCCGATGGCCCCACAGATGTTCTGTCCTTTCCAATCGATGGCGATCCCAATGAGCCCGGTCGTTGGCCCGACGCTGGTGGGCCTGGACCTGATCGCATCGAGAACGATCCTGAAGATCTTCCGCTTCTGCTTGGCGATGTTGTGATCTGTCCTTTGGTTGCGGAGCGCAACGCACCAACGCATGCCGGTTCGTTCGATGACGAGGTCGCGCTGTTAGTGGTGCACGGCATCTTGCATCTGCTCGGTATGGATCATGCCGAGGAAGCTGAACGTCTTGAAATGCAATCGCGAGAGCGAGAACTGTTAGCGGCACATTACGGTCCGCTTACCGCCGATCCGTGGGCATGAGTCAGGCGTAGATGACTATGAAAGTGATTGCGGTGACATTCACAACAGCTGATGCATGGATGACGTTTGCGATTGTGGTTTTGCTCTTGGTTTCGGTTTTCTTGTCATTGGCCGAAACGGCACTGACGCGAATGACGGTTTCCAAAGCGCAGGCGATTTCCGAAATGGGTGGTCTGGGGTCGAAGCGGATTCTGCGCCTCGTTGCGCACCCAGAGGAATTTCTTAACGTCGTGCTTCTGGTGGTGCTTGTTTGTCAGTTGGTCCAAGCCACGTTGGTCGGTTTGGTTGCGGACAATCTCTTTGGTCCATGGGGACTCGTGCTCGCCACATTCGTGAATGTGGTTGTCGTCTTCGTTGTCGCTGAGGCCATTCCGAAAACTTGGGCGGTTCAGCACACCGAGCGAGCGTCGCGTCTTGCCACGCCCATTGTTT
>JBIIGP010000272.1:0-2802 GCA_044236415.1 Acidimicrobiales bacterium
TGGAGTCGATGGCATCTGAACCCAAGGCGAATCAGCGCATGCGTCCGGACTTCACCTTTGGCTTGAAGGCTCCGGAGAGTTCTTCCTGCGTGAACGCGTCGCCATTCGGAAGACCAACTGCAAAGCGGTAGAGAGCAGTGCGGTAGATCGCGCCAAGTGCGGACATCAGGCAACTGATGACGACAACCCAGATGAACAGAAGCGGAATGCCGACGACGGGAAGGACGAAGCTCAATCCGCCGAAGATCAAGATGCCCGGAAGCATCAAGAGGAATCCGATAAGGCCGATGCCGGCCTGTGCGAAGAGGTTCTCGCCCCAAGTCGTTTTCAAGAGATTTGCAGATTTCTTGATTGCAGCGATTGGCCCGATGCCCTCAATGATGATGATCGGAAGCACGAGCCACGTCACTACGTTCCAAGCGGCGCCAATGAGTCCAGCAGCAATGTCGCCGAGGAAGCCTGCTTTGTCGCGAATCGCTTGAAGAACAAGACCAACTGTTGAGTTGATCGCCGACCAACCAAGAATGGAAGGCGTACGAGTCGTTGCCTTGGAAAAGGCCTGACCCATCGTGAAACTGCCGCCGTCGAGCCGTTCGTTGGCTGCGGCGATGAGGGTGGCGGCAAACATCTGTGAGACGAGGCCGATGATGAACAATCCGACGATGCCAATCGCCCATGACACAGGGGTGAGAGAGAAATCGTCTTGGCCGGGCGCAGGATTGGCAATGAAATCGGCGGTGAGAACAACGCCGCCACCAACGGCAACCGCGATCACTCCGCAGGTGAGTGCAGAGACTGCAGGAATGGCGGCGAGTTTCTTTTCGCTCTTGAGGACACCGAAACTGGCTCCAGCGAGCGCTTTGCTATTTGCGAATTTTCCCATTCGCCAAGACTAGGGGAGACGAGTCATCAGGGTTCGATAAGCGGGTCGATGTCGACCACTTCGCCGTGAGCTCCGTCAGGGACGAGAAGAGCGGCGGTTGCGGCGCAGAGCTTGTCGAGCTTGTCTGCGGTGGCGGCGTAGACCTCGAGGCCCTCGCCAACTGGATCGGCGATGTCGTCGGCGGCAATTCCGGCAGGTCGGTTCGGCGGTCGCAGTGCGGCAACGGAGGCGCACCACTCGCGAACCGATTGCCCTGGTTTGCGGGGACCAACCTTGTTGCCGAGTCGAACGATCTCTCCCATAACAAAGGTTCGTTCAAGTGCGGCATGGTCGTGGATGACGATGCCGTGCACATGATCACGAGTCACACCGATGATGAGATCAGCTTCGGCAACGTCTTCGCCTTTGATGCGGCGACTTTCGTGCTCAGAGAGATCAAGGCCCCGAGCAGCGAGAGTTTCGACGGCATGGTTGGTTGCTGGTCCGCCCCAACCAAGAGTTCCGGCCGAATGCACGCGTGCTTCCATGCCGCGGAGAGAGAGGTGATGCGCAAGGAGACCCATCGCCATTGGCGATCGACAGGTATTGCCGGAGCAGATGATCAGGATTTCGATTTTGTGATCCTAGAAGGCTGCGGAGCTATGCCTGTTCAGACGCGCTGGACTGTTCGTCGAAGACGCATCGCCAAGATGAACGAAGCGAACCGCTTGCCGCTGTGATCGTGTCAATAAAGGCTGTGGCCGCGTCGTCATGATCGACTAACACGATCGGCTCGTCGTTATCGCTGTCGATAATTCGAAGGGTGAAGTCAGGAATCGGTGCCGCTGACGTAGCTGTGAGCATCGACATGTGATCCTGAAGACCAACGGCCAGTTCGTCGTCGTTCAGGTGAAAGAGATTGAGAAGCGACGTATGCGTTGGTGGCCACCAAGAACTCGGTAGTGCCGCAAGCACGTTGCAGTCGCGTCGCTGCACCCGAATGTGTCCGCGAAGAAAATCGGGTAGGCCGCCTGAGGATTTCGTGTGTTCGACATACGCCTCCGTATGGAGTGCTGCGAGGGAGTCGAGGTCATACATGGTGAGGTACTGAGGCGGATCGTCGTCGCGCCCACCGCTAACCCACTCGAAGCGACGTGCCCGCCGGAAACCGGGAAGCACGAGTTGTTCCCGATGGTGATCGTCGCACCAGGCTGAGAACTGCACACGCAAGTGCGCTGGAAGCCAGGTCGCGAGATAGAGAACGGCATTAGGAGTATTGGTTGCTGCAGCCATCGTCATCCTTCGAAAGCAGGAAGCGTGGTGAGGCCGGCTTCGGTTTCCATGTCCTTCATGAGTTCGCGTTCCTGAGCTTTGCGCTCTTCGGGCGTGCCAGTGAAGCGTTTGTGGGAGACGACCCGAGTCATGGTTGCTGTTGAGAGAAGGGCGAGGGCAAATGTGGTGATGTAGATCGCTCTGAAGCCACCGATGACCGATGCCGCAAGCGCAATGCTGATGCCCATCGTTGATCCGAGCAACGCGATCATGCGCAATGTGGCCATGCCGACACCAAAGTACTCAGGGCTCAGTGCTGCGCCGCCAGCAGATGCGACTGCTGGTCGAACAAATCCGTTGGCGATTCCCTGAATGATGAGAGCCAGAGTGACAAGGCCCATTGATTCGTAGTTGTACCCAGCAAGGAAGAGCAGCATCGAAAGGGCCATTGATGAAGTGCCGATGAGCCCACCTCGACGCTCACCAAATCTTGCAGCGACACGGCCTCCGAGAATCGCTCCAAAGCACATTCCAAGTGGCAGCGGCAGCATGAGGAATGCGGTTTCGGCAACTGACTTTCCAAACCGTTGTTGAAGCAGCAGCGGAGCGCTGAAGAAGACAGCGTTGCTTGAGGCCTGCGAAAAGAATTCAGAAACTGCAGGCATCGA
>JBIIGP010000047.1:0-10857 GCA_044236415.1 Acidimicrobiales bacterium
CGAAAGGACTCGAACGGTCTGCTCGGTCACGAACCGATGTTGAAGTGACGATCCCGATTATGTCGGCGGTAGGGCGAGACGATGCAGAGGTCGCGCCGAAATTGACTGCCGTTCGTCAGCAACTCGCGTTTTACGGTTCAACGCCGGCCTACCGCGGCGTACTTGAACATCATGGTTGGGGCGATGTTGGTGATGAACTCAACCGTCTTTCAAAGCAAGGCGAGTGGGTAGCGATGGGGGATTTGATTTCCGATGAGATGCTTCATCAGTTTGCAGTTGTTGGTGATCTGGATTCGGTGAGTGCGGAGATCAAATCGAGATTCGGTGGAATGGTTGATCGAGTGCAGATGGGGCTAAGCGACGATCCCCTTCAACTCCGATAGGACAATCATCCAATTAGGGCACCGGGACAGCAGGTGCGTCACGTTTCGAGTGGCAGTAGTTCCTCGGCGAGCGCACTGAGTTCGGCGTCGGGATCAGCGTCTCCAACGAGGGGAATGATCACGAACTTTGATGCCCCGGCATCGATGAACTCTCGTAATAGTGACGGAAGCGTCTCGCGAGTTGGTATGACCGAGCGCGGGTCGAGCCCTGGGCGGCGGCGTTCGATGATGTCGACAAATCGCTGGGGGAGCGGGCCGTCCGAATAGGAAATAAGCGCGCCGTAATGCTCAGGGTCCATGGTGCGGCCGCACTCACTGGCCGCCGCCTCGATGACAGGAATCGATTCCGCAACGTCTGCTGGCGAGCAGAACGATGGCAACCAACCGTCGCCGACTCGACCAACGCGGCGGAGTTCGCTCGGGGCGATGCCTCCAAGCCAAACATCGAGTTGCGATTGCGTGGGACGAGGTAATACCTGAACATCGTCAACGGAGAAGAACTCTCCGTGGTGGGAAACGACCTCGCCCGTCCAGCAGGCTCGCATGAGGGCGAGTGCTTCGTCATGGCGTCGACCACGTTCGCTGCGCTCGACGCCGAACGCACGCTGCTCGGGTGGATCAACCGCGCCGAGTCCCACCGCAGGAAGAAAGCGTCCTCCGGAAAGCACATCGAGGGTTGCCATCTCTTTTGCCAAAATCACTGGGTTGCGACCAGGGAGGACCAGCACCGAAGTTCCCAGCTTCATTCGCGTAGTCCGGCCGGCAGCGATAGCCAACGCGATCATGGGGTCGGGCGTCTCGGCGCCAATTCGCTCAGACATCCAGAGGGAATCGAACCCGAGTGATTCGCATCGATCAACGATTGCGTTGAATCGATTCGGGTCTGCAGCCCCGGACAGAGTGCCGAGGCCGATCCCAACTCGTACTTTCATGGCGCCGCTCATTCGTTGATCCTTGCACCTCTCTCGTGAAACGAGCGGGTTCCGCGTCAAGCGACCGCTGTGGGCGCGCTTGGCCGCGTACAGTCGTAGTTCTTGAACGCCCCCCGTTCCACCTTCGTTCGCATGGCACGTCTCACCGCGGTTCTCGCGGTGTCGATGGCTGTCCTTGCCGTTGCCGGTTGCTCGGGATCAGACGCGAATCCGGTAGCGACGACCGAATCCACCGATTCCACGATTGCTGCTCCTTCCGGGCCGGTTGATGGGGGCACGCTGGACATCGCGGTTGCTGCGGCACCTTCGAAGTGGGCGCCGAATTCAGGACCGTGGACAACTGATGAATTGCAAGCTGCTCGGGCCGTCTATGACCGATTGATGGTTCGTGATTCCAACGATCAACCTGTTCCGGAACTGCTTTCGAAAGCAGCTGCGAATTCGAATTTCACGTCCTGGACATTGGTGGTCCGCGAGGGCGTGACCTTTAGTGATGGATCTCCTCTCACTTCCGAAGTCGTTGCGTTCAATTTGCGTGCCCAACAGGCAGATCCCTCGAACATCGATCTCTTGGCGCCGATTTCAGCGATAACGACTCCCGATGCCCAAACCGTCGTTGTTTCGATGTTCACTCCGTGGTCAACATTCCCGGAAGTGCTCACGACGCGACTGGGGACGATTGCTGCACCGGCAACGCTTCTTGGATTTGATCCGCGCCCTATCGGTACAGGACCGTTTGTGTGGTTTGGCGTTGATGAAGCGGGCATCACGATTCTTGTAAAGAACGCGACGTACTGGAAGAAAGGTCTGCCGCATCTCGATGCCGTTCGCTTCCTTCCGATTCCCGAAGCCGCGGATCGGGTGACCGCTGCGCTCGAAGGCAAAGTTGGGATGGTTGCGATCGATGAGCCCCGGCAGTTGGAGCGACTTGAAACAGTTCAAAATCGCGAAGGCAAAGTCACAATCCATGACGATCGAAATGCTGAACGACCGAAGGTAAACATTGCCTTCGAAACTGGCCGAGCACCGTTTGATCGGATCACGGCACGTCGTGCGGTTGCGCTTGCAACCGATCGCGCCGAGATTCTTTCGAAGGCATTCGCTGGGCAGGGTTCGATTGCTCGAGGGATGGTGAGCGATACCTCTCCGTGGTTCGTTGATCACTCAAGCTCCGGTCGTGACATTGATCGTGCGAAGAAGTTGGTTGAGGAGTACACGGAGGAGACAGGTCTGCCATTGACGTTCCGCCTCCTTGTGGCGCCGGGTACCACTCTTGAGCGAGTGGCATCGCTTTGGCGTGGCCAACTTGAACAGGCGGGAATCGACATGGCGATTGATCTCGTCGACCCCCAGATGCTTTCCCTCGCTTCCTTGTTGGGTCAGTTCCAAGCGATCTTGCAGGTCGGCTTCGATTCCTCTCATCCCGATGCCTACGAACCGTTGTTCCGCGGAATACCTGCGCAACAATCTGTGGTGAGTGGAAACACAACCCGGTACGTCAGCCCGCTCGTGACGAAGTCATTCAATGATGCGCGTACGACTGCAGACGTGACTCGTCAGGTTGATGATTACGGAACTATTCAGGAACAGGTCGCGATCGACATTCCGTATTTGTTCCTTGTGCAGGTGCGAGAAGTTGTCGTGACCACACCCAAGTTGCGCGACGTTACGAACTGGTCAAGCGGTTCGGGCGCTGGGGGACTGGGTCAGGACGACGCAACGGTGTCGCTCGCGCAGATGTGGCTCGCTCGCTGAACGAGGCCGTGGCTTAGGCGCTGAGGGGCGTTCCTGCGAATGGTGATGGATCGCCATTTTCTGGAATCTGCGGAACGGTCCAATCCATACGCGCAGACAAGTTTGCTGCGACAGCGGCCCATTCGGCGGGGTTCCAGCCTTGAGCGACAGACTCAACCTGATGAGCTTGGTTGATGTGCACAAACGCAGGAAGCGTGTCGAGGCCAAAAGCTTTGGCGGCGGTTCGCTGGGGATCGGCGAAGATCAAGATCTCGGAAGCGAGTGGACCGACATACTCGCGAACCTCTGCTTCGGAAGCCGTCACGAGAAGAGCAATTCGGACATCGGCCTCGGAATAGTTTCGAAGGACCCGAAGGGCGGTCTTGAGAATCCAGGAACTTTCGTTGGTGTACGGGTCGAGGACCACGATCGCCAAATGGAAGTTGGTAGTCCATTCTGAGATCGGACGGCCTTCGCCAGTCAGGGGTTTCAGTTCCACAGCGGCCTGCACATCAGTAGTCACAGCCTCAGAAGGTAGCGCGAGTAGGTTGGGGGGACCGCACACGGGCGAGGTGCCCGAGAACTTCTTCAGGAGTCACCATGGTTGTCCTTGCCGCAATGAACAGCACCGGGTACAAGATTGTTCTGCTGATCCACGTTCTTGCCGTGATCATTGGTTTCGCACCGTTGTGGCTCACCCCCGTGATGGTTCGCCTCACCGCCGCCGGTGACAAAGCTGCTGCCGACGGTCTCGAGGTCTCCATCCTTCGCTTTTCACTTCCGGGCATTGGTCTTGCCGGATTCTTGGGTTTCGGCCTCGCCGGAATGAGCGACAAGGTCTTCAAGATGTCGCAGACGTGGTTGTCAATTGCCGCGGTGTTGTGGATCGTGCTTCTCGCAGTGTTGTTCTTTGTTGCTCGTCCGGCCATTAAGGCGTTCCGCGATGGAGACGCCGCTGCTCGTGGCCGCATCATGATGGCCACCGGCATCAGCCACCTCATTCTCGTCGTCACGCTGTATCTCATGATCTTCAAGCCGGGCGCCTGAAGCATCTCGGTAGGGTGCAGGTCTGATGCACCCCGTTGAACGACTCCGATACGTAGCTCGGGCTACGGGTTATCCCCAAAGCGTGATCGTTTCTGAAACGGCGCGGGCGCTCGCAAGTTTCGCCAGTGATCCGCAAGGACTCGTCACTGCGTGTCGACGAATGGTGCAGCGCCAACCAGGGTCTGCGCCGCTGGTGTGGCTGTGTGCGCGCGTTTTGTGTGCAGGCGATCCATACGCGGAAATTCGCGCTGCGCTGGAAGAACTCGATGGCGACCGCACATCTGTGGAACTCGCGCATTCACTTCCCGATGAAGCCACGATTGTTGTCTTGGGCTGGCCCGAGTTAATTGGTGCCGCGCTTCCCCGGCGAGGTGACATTGAAGTCTTGGTCGTCGATGTGCATCAAGAGGGTGGGGGTCTGGTGATGCAGTTGGTTGATGCCGATGTGAACGCACTGGATGTTCCGTTAGCGGGACTCGGGGCAGCTGTCGCCGATGCGGATCTTGTGCTTCTCGAAGCATCAGTCGTTGCCCCGACGGAGTTCCTCGGTGTCGCCGGCTCACTGGCCGCAGCCTCTGTCGCGAAAGCACGCGAGATCCCGGTATGGGCCGTTGCCGGAGTCGGGCGGTTCCTTCCGCAAAAAATGTGGGAACCAGTTCGTGAGCGGATCATCCCCGAAGAGGCATGGGATGCCGACGACGAAGTCGTACCCCTCTCCATGGTTGACCGGATCGTGGGTCCGACTGGTCCGCTCAGCATCACTGATGCATTACGACGAACCGATTGTCCGGTCGCAACCGAGTTGTTCAAAGGCGACGTCATCTAGCTCACCGGTAGGGTTTCGGTCATGGGTGCGCCGATGACTGATTCGCCGATCGTCGATCGCTATCTTGAACTAGGGCTTCGGATGGGTCGCCACATCGATGGTTTTGTCGATGCGTATTACGGCCCAGCCGCGATTGCCGATCGAGTTGCTCTTGAGCCGATGGTCGCACCCGAGGTTCTCGTTGGCGCTGCTGGTCACCTGATTGTTGATCTCGATGCAGGAACCGACGACGATCTCCTTGATGCGTCGCGCCGAAGATGGTTAAGAGCGCAGGCGACCGGCATGCACACCTCTGCCCGCAAGATGGCGGGCGAAGAGATCTCCTACGTCGACGAGGTGGAATGGTGTTACGGGGTTCGGCCCACATTCCGCGATGAAGATCAATTCGCAGCGGCTCATGAGCGACTTGATGCGGTACTCCCGGGCAGCGGACCCGTGCGCGAGCGAATCATTTCGTGGCGTGAAGCTCAAGCGATCCCGGTTGATCGCCTTGATGCTGTGCTCCGAACGATTGCAGAGGACTTTCGCGAACGGACGCAGCGAACGTTCGGTTTACCTGAGGGCGAACACATCGCATGGGAGCTCGCAACGGATCAGCCGTGGTCAGGCTTCAACTACTACGAGGGAAACCTGCAAAGTCGCGTAGCCATCAACACCGACCTTCCGGTGCTCGCCACCAGCATCGGACATCTCGTTGCCCACGAGGCCTATCCCGGCCACCACACCGAACACTCACGCAAAGAAGCTGGGCTCGTTCGTTCTCGTGGTTGGCAAGAGGAGTCGATCTTTTGTGTGGGAACGCCGCAGTGCCTGATTGCCGAAGGGCTGGCCGACCTGGCGTTGGAAATCATCGCTGGTGACGTCCCTGATCTGGTGGTTGCCGAACACCTGCGAAGTAATGGCATCGAGTTTGATCCGGAGATTGCTCACGCTGTCCGCGTTGCGAGTGAATCGATGGACGCTGTTCGGGCCAATGCAGCGTGGCTGCTGCATGAAGATGGCGCAGCCATCGATGACGTTGTTGCCTACATCGAACGTTGGGGATTGCTTCCGCACGCTCGTGCGACGAAAGCGATCGAGTTTCTGACATCGCCGACTTGGCGCGCATACATCTCTTGTTATGTCGAAGGCTTGCCGCTCTGTCGTAACTGGGTCGGCGGCGATCCTGCTCGGTTCGCAACGTTGCTGACTGAACAAGTGGTGCCGGACGATCTGGTGAGCGCGTGAGGCGTTCGGTCACGCTGCGCGGTGAATCCTTCGTCTTCGCCGACCTTCGTGAGCTCATGGCGCGCGCCAATGAACCCAAGGCAGGTGATCGGCTGGCGGGAATTTCAGCGAGTTCGGAACGGGAACGGGTGGCGGCCAAGTTGGCGCTAGCCGATGTTCCACTTCTTGCCTTCCTCGATGAGCCATTGATTGAAGACGATGTGACGGGACTGATCGTCTCGTCGCTTGATCATCAAGCCTTTGCTGCGATTCGTTCGCTGTCTGTTGGCGAACTTCGTGAACTCGTACTGTCCCCATCCTTCGCTTCCGAGCGGGAGCGTGGGCTGAAGGGGGCGCTCACGCCTGAGATGGTTGCGGGCGTTGCCCGGATCATGAGCGCACGAGATCTCATCACTGCGGCGGCATCGCTGCGGGTTACCACAAAGTGCCGAAACACAATGGGTGGACGTGGAGTCCTCGGAGTTCGAGTGCAGCCCAATCATCCAACCGATGACATTGCCGGTGTGTTGCTCTCAGCCCTCGATGGACTGTTGTTCGGCTGCGGAGATGCAGTCATCGGAGTGAATCCGGCGGGCGACTCCATCGAGAACGTCATCGCACTCGAACATGCACTTCACGACCTGATCAGCGCTGTCGGTGTTCCGACGCAATCATGTGTGCTCGCTCACTTCACGACCCAACTGGCAGCGCTTGAACGAGGTGCTCCTGTCGACCTTCTGTTCCAAAGCATTGGTGGCACCGAAGCAACGAATGCTGGGTTTGGAGTCACGTTGCAAGGGCTGGCCGAAGGGCGAGAAGCGGTCTTGGCCTCACATGCAGGACGCGACGAATTCATTGGCGACAACGTCATGTACTTCGAAACTGGTCAAGGCACCGCGCTTTCGGTTGACGGTCATGGTGGGATTGATCAGCTCACCTGCGAGGCGCGTGCCTACGGAGTTGCGCGCGCCTTTGATCCATTCCTCGTGAATTCGGTCGTTGGTTTTATTGGACCGGAATATCTCGCCAACGAGCGGGAAATCATGCGAGCCGGTTTGGAAGATCACTTCATGGGCAAATTGCTCGGCCTGCCGATGGGGATCGACATTTGCTACACCAATCACGTTGAAGCGAACCAAGACACCACCGATCAACTGCTTGTTCTCCTTGCCACTGCAGGCTGCAACTTTGTTATGGGTGTACCGGGTTCTGATGATGTGATGCTCAACTATCAGTCCACCAGCTATCACGATGCTGCTGGAGTGCGTGAACTCGTCGGTGCGCATCCCGCACCTGAGTTCGAAGAGTGGCTTGAGCGAACCGGAATCTATGAAGGCGGGAAGCTGTCGGAACTCGCGGCGACTGGTCCTGATTCGTTGCTGGCGTTCACCAATTCGTTGAAGGCGTTGGGTCTGTGAGCGAAAACCTTCCCAGCCCGATTCAACGGGCGGTCGACGCTGGCGACAATTTTTCTGAAGTCACACCCGCACGCTTGTTCATTGGTCGAACCGGAACGGCGTATCGGACCTCTACGCAACTGCAACTTCGCGCCGACCACGCATTTGCGAAAGATGCTCTAAGTGCATCGCTCTCGCTTGCCGAGCCACCAATGATCGAACTCGTCGAGCGCTTTGATCTTTTTGAAGTTGCAACGCAAGCCGACTCTCATGAGGTGTACTTGGCCCGGCCAGATAAAGGTCGTCGCCTTGCTGTCGGTGTTGCCGAAACGTTGCGTGCGAACTGTCCGTCCGAGGTTGACGTGCAATTCGTGGTCGGAGACGGTCTCTCCCCGCTAGCGGTGAGCGCGCAGGTCCCGTCGTTACTCGGTCCGCTCATTGATCAGGCGTCGGCCCGCGGTTGGTCGGTAGGTCGTCCGTTCTTTGTCCGTTATTGCCGTGTTGGGGTCATGAACGACATCGGCGAGGCTCTTGATGCGCAGAACGTGATCCTTCTCGTCGGCGAGCGTCCTGGGCTCGCGACTGCTGAAAGCCTTTCTGCCTACATGGCCCACCGTCCCCGAAGGGGAGACACCGATGCGCAGCGGAACCTCGTCTCGAACATTCATTCTTCCGGTGTCGGCACCGAAGATGCGGTGCGTCGAATCCTCGGATTGGTCGATTCCTTCCAACTCCAGGGCCGAAGCGGCTTCATGGTGAAGGAATCGGCCCAACCGACGGCCCTGCCGGGGGCCGGCGGCCGATAGTTTCAGGGGATGCGAAACCCCAAGGACTTCTTCCGCCCCCTTGCCGTGGGTGCCCCCGAACCGGTGCGAGAGATCCCGGTCAAGCCCGCCCGCATGATTCATTTCTTCCCGCCTTCCAACGAGAAGATGGTGAGCAAGCTTCCGACAATCGTTCCCACGGTCGACGTGTTGCTCGGCAATCTTGAAGACGGCGTTCCGGCTGCGGACAAAGAAGCAGCGCGTGCCGGTCTGGTGAACGTCGGTAAGACCATTGAGTTCGGAAAGACTCAGTTTTGGACTCGTGTGAACTCACTCGATTCGCCTTGGGGTCTCGACGACATTGTCACGGCGGTCACCGAGATCGGCGACAAGCTCGACGTCATCATGATCCCGAAGGTCGAGGGTCCCGAAGACATTCACTATGTGGATCGTCTGCTGGCACAACTTGAGGCGAAAGCAAAGTTGGATCGCCCGATTCTCGTGCACGCAATTCTTGAAACCGCGCGTGGCGTTGCCAACGTCGAAGAGATCTGCGGAGCAAGCCCCCGTATGCAGGGCCTTTCTCTTGGCCCGGCCGACTTGGCGGCGAACCGACGCATGAAGACCACGCGTGTTGGTGGCGGTCATCCGGGGTACTTGGTTCGTCAAGATCCGATCGACGGAAATATCGAAGGTGATCGAACGATCTACCAGCAAGATCTTTGGCACTACACGCTTGCCCGCATGGTCGATGCGTGCGTGGCCAACGGCATCCTTCCGTTCTATGGCCCGTTCGGCGACATTGCCGACGTTGTTGCCTGTGAAGACCAGTTCCGCAATGCATTCCTTCTCGGCTGCGTCGGTGCATGGAGTCTTCACCCAGTGCAGATTGCAATCGCCAAGCGGGTGTTCAGCCCCGATCCGGCCGACGTCGCACACGCTCGTCGTGTCATCGAAGCAATGGGCGACGGAACCGGAGCCATCATGCTCGACGGGAAAATGGAAGACGACGCGTCGGTAAAGCAATGCCGTGTCATGGTCGAACTCGCAACCTCGCTTGCTGCTGACGATGCTGAACTCGCTGCCGCCTACGGACTTTGAGGATCTTGGACATGAGTGAAGCGCTGCGTCCCCGTCGTTCCGTTCTCTACATGCCAGGTGCAAATGAGCGGGCACTCGAAAAAGCCAAAGGCATTCCTGCCGATGCGCTGATTCTTGACCTTGAAGATGCTGTCGCGCCCGACGCGAAGGCCGAAGCACGCGCACGAGTATGTGCTGCGGCGGCAAGCGGGGAATACGGCGCCAAGGAAATCGCGATTCGAATCAACGGAATCGGCACGCAGTGGCACGCCGACGACATCGCCGCTGCAGCTGCAGCCGGCCCCAATGCGATCGTTGTTCCGAAGGTGAACTCGGCCGAAGAAGTTGTCCAACTGGTTGCTTCGTTCGAGGCCGCGGGTGCGCCTGCTCACACGAAGTTGTGGGCGATGCTCGAAACACCAGTTGCGATTCTCAATGCCGAATCAATCGCGACCGCATCTGATCGGCTCACGGTTTTGGTGATGGGCACCAACGACCTCGCGAAAGAGCTGTATGCCGAGCATGTGCCTGGCCGCGCTCCACTGCAGTTCGGATTGCAGAAGTGTCTTATGGCGGCGCGTTTGGCGGGCAAGGTGATCCTCGATGGTGTCTACAACGACATCAAAGACGACGAGGGCTTTCGTGCCGAGTCACTCCAAGGCAAGCAGTTCGGTTTCGATGGCAAGACGCTGATCCACCCGAGTCAGGTCGAACCATGTAACGACGTGTTTGCCCCGTCCGACGACGAAATCGAACATTCCCGCAAGGTGATCGCTGCATTCAACGAGGCGCAGGCCGAAGGCCGAGGCGTCGTCACCGTCGACGGCCGGATGATTGAGAATCTGCACGTTGACAACGCACTGCGAATCCTCGCAGTGGCCGACGCAATCGCGGCGCTCGGTTAACGACGCGGGTTAGCGGTTCACTTCACCGCATCGAGCATGCGGCGGGCGATCACCTTGAGGCACAGAGTCTCGTCGGCACCTTCGAAGATCGACAGCACGCGAGCGTCGACGAAGTAGCGACTGACGTTGTATTCCTCCGCATAGCCAAAGCCACCGTGGATCTGCATTGCCTCACGCGCGACCCACTCAGCGGCCTTGCACACGTAGGCCTTCACCATTGAAGCCTCGAGGAGCCCTCCGCCGTTCGCCATCATCTTGGCGACCTCATAGGAGAACTGACGTGCGGCCTGAGTGAGCACCACCATGCGGCCGAGCTTGGCCTGGGTGAGCTGGTACTCGGCGATGGGCTGACCAAAGACGACGCGGTCGAGCGCGTACTGGTGAGCATCTTCGTATGCAGCTTGCATGACGCCAACAGCGCGAGCGGCGGTCTGCAAACGGCCGTTTTCGAAACCGGCCATTTGGTAATAGAAACCCTTGCCGAGGCCTTCGTCGCCACCAACCTGATTTGCCTCGGACACAAACCAGTTATCGAACGCGATTTCGTAGGAGTGCATGCCGCGGTAGCCGATGGTGTCGATTG
>JBIIGP010000273.1:0-2792 GCA_044236415.1 Acidimicrobiales bacterium
ACTCGTCAACGACCAGCGCTAGTTCGCACGCAGTGCTCAGCCGCGGCCGCGGTACTGGGCACGAGCGCCAACTGCATCTTTGTTAAGGCGCTTGGAAAGATGCAGACCTTCGAGCACGAACTCGACGGCGCTAGCAACGACCTCGGGAGTGGTGTCGCCGCCGGTAAGGGCGGTGATATGCGGTGCGAGCGCTGGGATATCGCCCAGCAACGCGACATAGTCGGCAGACGAAACGTCTTCACCTGCATTCACCAAACGATCGCCATCAAAGGAGTCGACAACGTCTCGGAGATTTTCGATTGCGATGTATTCGCGGAAGATCGAAAGCACCGCTGCTTTGAGAAGTTGCTCAACAACAAGGCCTTCGCGACCTTCTTCTATCGTTTCGATCTCTACCTTGCCGATCGTTGATGCTGCGAGTGCATCGAGATCAGAAACACGCGGAACAACGATGGTTTCGCCATGCTGCAGTGCACGACGCATCGCGTTGGCCTCGAGCGTTTCAAGGTTTGCCACGGTGAGACGCACCGACACACCCGAACGCTGATTGATATGCGGGCTACGACGCGCAAGTTGTGAGAACTCCGCAACGATTTCTGTCATGTACGCAGGCACACGCACTTCGATTCCCGGAACTTCGAGATTGCGGGCCTCTTGCAGCGCAATCGTGACTTCAGTTGCGACATCAAGCGGGTAATGCGTGCGGATCTGCGAACCGAAGCGATCCTTCAGTGGTGTGATGAGTCGACCGCGGTTGGTGTAGTCGTCGGGGTTGGCCGACGCGAACAACATGACGTCAAGAGGAAGCCGGAGTTTGAATCCACGGATCTGCACGTCGCGCTCTTCGAGCACGTTCAACAAACCGACCTGAATGCGCTCGGCGAGGTCGGGAAGTTCGTTGATGGCGAAGATGCCGCGGTTGGTGCGGGGGACGAGACCGAAGTGGATGGTCTCTTCATTGGAGAGGTGTCGACCCTCGGCGATCTTGATGGGGTCGACCTCGCCGATGAGATCGGCGATCGAGGTGTCGGGGGTGGCGAGCTTCTCGCCGTAGCGCTCATCTCGGTGCACCCAGCCAATTGGGGTGGCGTCGCCCATTTCGGCCACGAGGTCTCGGGCGGGCTTGGAAACGGGGGCGTAGGGGTCATCGTTGATCTCGGAACCAGCGACGATCGGCATCCACTCGTCGAGCAGGTTGGTGAGCGAGCGGATCATGCGGGTCTTGGCCTGCCCACGCTCGCCTAGGAAGATCACGTCGTGACCAGCGAGAATGGCATTCTCGAGCTGAGGAAGAACGGTGTCCTCGTAGCCCAAAACGCTGTCGAAGAGCGGTTCGCCAGCGACGATTCGCACAATGGCGTTCTGACGAAGTTCTTCCTTGACCGGGCGGCTGACCCAGCCCGAGGCACGCAGTTCTCCGAGAGTGGTTGGCCGCTCTGACATCGTTTCCTCCCCTGCCGGACCCGATGGCCGGACGATGGACGCCTCAACCTATCGCCGGGGCCACCTCGCCGGGCGAGCCGAGTGACGAATCTGCCTGCGCACGGTTCGCCCCTCGCCGTTGCCGGTGAGTAGCGTGATCTCACTTGGTCACGGCTCTGCCCGACCAAGCCCAGTTCCAGTCACAGCCACTTCTAAGAAAGGTCTGCTAGTGACAGCAACCAAGGAACCGCCTGCGCTGACTCCGGACATTTCGTCCCCGACGATTCGCAAGGCCAACCGACGCAACACATTCCCCATCCTTGACCTCTACAAGTCGTCAGTGGGCAAAAAATGGATCATGGCTCTCACCGGCATCATGCTGATGGGATTCGTGCTCTTCCACATGATCGGCAACCTGAAGATGTACGTCGGGGCCGAGGATTTCAACGAATACGCAGAATTCCTGCGGAAGTTGCTCTATCCGATCATTCCGCCCACAGGTGTTCTCTGGATCCTGCGCCTCGGCCTTCTCGCCGCATTCGGACTGCATATCCAGTCGGCCTACGCCCTTACGCGAATCAATCGCAAAGCCCGACCGGTCAATTACAAGTCACCACGTGACTATGTGGCCGTGAACTGGGCGGCGCGCACGATGCGCTGGAGCGGCATCATCGTTGGCCTGTTCCTGCTGTGGCATCTTGCGGACCTGACGTGGGGCTGGGCCAACCCAGAGTTCATCCACGGCAACCCCTATGCCAACGTGTCTTCAAGCCTCGACCGTGCACCCATTGCTGCGCTGTACATCATCGCCAATATCGCACTCGGCTTTCACCTCTACCACGGCGCCTGGAGCATCTTTCAGAGCCTCGGTTCAATGAGCACCCGTTTCAACCCCCGACATAACCCGATCCGCCGTGGCTTTGCTGCGGGCTTCGCAATTCTTGTCGCTGGCGTCAACATCACATTCCCCATCGCCGTGCTTACCGGCGTGGTCGGCTGAAGGAGCATCAGATGAGCACAATCACTCTCGACTCCAAGATCCCCTCCGGTCCCGTTGAGGAACGTTGGGAGAACCACAAGTTCAACATGAAGCTCGTGAACCCCGCGAACAAGCGGAAGTTCACCGTGCTCGTGGTTGGTACCGGTCTTGCCGGTGCTGCCGCTGCGGCGACTCTCGCCGAACTCGGTTACCACGTGAAGTGCTTCACCTTCCATGATTCACCGCGTCGTGCGCATTCAATTGCTGCGCAGGGCGGCATCAACGCCGCCAAGAACTACAAGAACGACGGCGACAGCGTGAAGCGGTTGTTCTACGACACCGTCAAGGGCGGCGACTTCCGTTCTCGCGAGTCCAACGTGCATCGCTTGGC
>JBIIGP010000274.1:0-2782 GCA_044236415.1 Acidimicrobiales bacterium
TGAAAGCCTTGAAGGCAATCGCGGTATGCCGCGCCTCAAGCCCCCTTACTTCCCAGCGGCCAAGGGCTTGTACATGCAGCCCACAATCGTGAACAACGTCGAGACACTTTCGAATCTGCCTTGGATCATCACGAATGGTGGCGAAGCATTTGCTGCGTTGGGTGCGGAAACTTCTCGTGGTACGCGCATGTTCGCAGTCTCTGGTCACGTCAAGAACCCAGGTGTGTTCGAAGTCGAATACGGCGTCACCACTTTCCGTGATCTCATTTACGCCCCCCAGTACGCGGGCGGCATCCTTGGCGATCGTGCGCTCAAGGCGTATATCCCCGGTGGCGCATCGGCTCCGTGGTTCTTTGAAGAGCATCTCGACCTTCCGCTTGAAAAAGTCACTGTCGATCGTGCCGGCTCGATGCTTGGTTCTGGCGCAGTTGTCGTCATGGACGAAACCACCGACGCAGTCAAAGCGTGTCTGCGAGTTGTTCGGTTCTTCGCTCGTGAATCTTGCGGCAAGTGCACGCCATGTCGTGAAGGAACGACTTGGCTGGAAAACATCCTGCAGCGAATCCAAGACGGCTATGGCCGTCCCAGCGATCTTGATCTGCTCCTCGACGTTTCCGACAACATTTCTCCCGGAATTACGTGGCCTCCGAAGCAGACAACAATCTGTCCTCTTGGTCCATCAGCAGTGTCGCCAATCGCGTCGGCGCTGCAGCGTTTTCGACCCGAGTTCGAGGCGCGTATTACGCAGGCCGAAGAGGCTCGTCACTCAATTCCCGTGACCATCACGAAGGCGTCTTCGCATGGCTGAGTCCGAGGTGACCCCCGTCGACGGCGTGGCCGTCGAAATCAATGGCGTTGAGGTCATTGCCCACAAGGGTGAGCTGCTCATCGATGCCGCCGAACGCACCGGTACCTACATTCCGCGCTTCTGTTACCACGAGCGCATGAAGCCAGTTGGTATGTGCCGTATGTGTTTGGTCGAGGTCGACACAGGTCGCGGGCCAGCGCTTCAGCCCAGCTGCATGATCGAGTGCACCCCTGGCATGAAGGCCGATACCGAATCGGCAGTCACAAAGAAAGCACAGGACGGAATCCTCGAGTTCCTGCTCGCGAATCATCCGCTTGACTGTCCCGTCTGTGACAAGGGCGGCGAATGTCCGCTTCAGGATCAGACCATGGCCTACGGCCCTGGCGAGAGTCGCTTTGTTGAAGAGAAGCGTCACAAGGAAAAGCCGATTCCGATCAGCGACCTTGTGCTTCTCGACCGCGAGCGCTGCATCCTCTGCGATCGTTGTACACGTTTCGCAAAAGAGGTTGCTGGCGATCCGCTGATTCACTTCATTCATCGCGGCAACAACACCGAAGTCAACACATTCCCTGACGAACCGTTTGCTTCGTATTTCAGTGGCAACACTGTGCAGATCTGCCCAGTCGGCGCGCTGACCGCATCGACCTATCGATTCAAGGCTCGTCCGTGGGATCTTGAAACCACCGAGTCCACCTGCCAGACCTGTTCGGTTGGTTGTCGTATCTCGATCGATTCCTCTCGCGATCAGGTCCAACGTTTCGCCGGTGTCGACATTGATCCAGTCAACTGGGGTTGGCTTTGCGATAAGGGTCGTTTCTCAAGCCAGGTCGTGACGTCTGATGCGCGACTTTCCGAACCTCTGGTTCGCGATGGCTCCGGTTTGGTCGCGGCGAAGTGGTCCGACGCATTGGGTCGTTTCGCAAGTGCACTCGACAACGCATCTTCAGCACAGTCGATTGGCGTCATCGGTGGTTCACGTCTCACCAACGAAGATGCCTACGCATGGTCGAAGCTGTTCAAGGGTGTTCTTGCTACCGACAATGTCGACGCACAACTCGGCGATGGACTTCCTGCCCACGTAGTTCTCGGTCTCCCGAGTGCAACAATCGACGAGGTCTGCGCTCCTGGCGGCACCGTTCTGTTGCTCGGTCCCGACGTTAAGGAAGAACTTCCTGTTCTGTTCCTCCGCCTTCGTCACGCCGCTGTCGAAGATCGCGTCACCATCGTCGAGGTTTCGCCTCGTTCGAGCGGTATCACCTCGCTTGCTGCAGCCTCGGTGCATCCCCGCCCAGGTGAAACCGCCGATGTCGTCGCTGCGCTCGTGGGCTCGTCAGTCATCGATCGTGAAATTGCTGGCGTTTCTGCTGAAGAACTTGAACAGGCTCGTGCCGCTCTTTCTGCATCGACTGGCCCGATCACTGTCGTGCTTGGTCGTGCATCGCTCGCCGAATCGGCAAGCATCACGGTCGCTGCAGCCTCTGCAATTCTCAACGCTCGTCCCGACACCACGTTCCTCTCGGCGTTGCGTCGATCCAACGTTCGCGGTGCACTCGACATGGGTCTTGCTCCGGGGCTTCTTCCCGGTCGCGTCACCCTCGAAGATGGTGCCGAGTGGTACTCCGAGGTTTGGCCGGCAACACCAAGTGCAACCGGTCTCGATACAGAAGGCATTCTTCGAGCAGCCGCCGACGGCCGCATCGATGTCCTTGTTCTTTTGGGCGCCGATCCGCTTTCTGACTTCCCCGATGCCGATCTCGCTGAGCGTGGTCTCACAGGTGCACGCACAGTGCTCGCAGTCGATACGGCACTTAATTCTTCAAGCAAGCGAGCCGATGTTGTGCTTGCTGCTGCAGGCTTTGCCGAAAAGACAGGCACGACCACGAACATCGAAGGTCGCGTCAGCACGCTTTCACATCGCGTAACACCGCCGGGAACCTCGCGTGCTGACTGGATGCTTGCCGCCGAAGTTTCGAG
>JBIIGP010000275.1:0-2780 GCA_044236415.1 Acidimicrobiales bacterium
GCAGCTTGCGCCATTGCCAACGCGCTTTGGGCGATCACTGCAGGACCACGAGTGAAGACCGGAACGATGGCCGTACCAAGCCGCAACGAGGGCGCCCATTGCGAAGTAAGCGCGAGTGGCGTGAACGCGTCGGTGCCGTCGGTTTCGGCCGACCACGCGTCGGTGTACCCAAGGTCGGCCAGTTCAGCGATGCGGTCACGTTGCGCGTGCAACGGAACTTGATCAAACGGAAGAGTGATGCCGTATCCGCGATAGGGCTCCATCAGGGCCCCTTCCAAGGACGGATCATGGCTGACTGACTTGCCGTCGCCATGAGCGTGCCGTCTTCGGCCCACAAATAAATGTGTCCATGACCAAACCCGCGCGCCACCGCTTCGATACGAACATCGGCGAGCACCCATTTGGTGGGCACGATGTTCATCACACGAATGGTGTTGTCGAGACTGTTGGAGTTGATTTCCGACGTAACGGCCATGCCGAGACCCATCGGAACGAAATCACCCAGCACCGCGAGCGATGCAGCAGAGGCCTCGAGGATCTCGGGCATGCGAACCCAGAACGCGGTGCGGCCGGTGCCGGGCTCATCGATGGCCATGCGCATGTCGAGACGACTGGAGATGGAGTTCCCTGGGTCGAACCGAAGCTGACGCGGAGGACAATCGACCGGAAGCGGAACTTCTGGCGCAGTGATCCACTGTCCTTCCTCGGCCATGTCGCGACTTCCGAGTGACGCGTTGACAATAAAGATCGTGGTGTCGCCGACCTGACCAGTGACCCGGGCTTGGGTGGTGGTGCGACCAGAGGCATCGATCCGAATATCGAGATCGACCACCGAAGGCGGCTTTGTGTAGTTGATGTACTGCGCGCAGGCCCACACCACAGGCCGTTCGGTCACCCGTTCAAGAGCATCGATTGCCGCACCGAGGCCACATCCGCCGAAGAGGGTCCCCAGACCGCTGCAAATGCCCTCAGTGACGGGCAGATACCAGCGCATCGGGTTGTGCGTGGGCTGGAGTCCCAGCCATTCCTTTGCATCCACGGAACGGAGCGTAGATGGCCCGCCGTTCTTTACCTCCACTGTCACACCCCTTCGGCACACTGACCCTTATGAAGAAGCGACCCACCCTCCATAGCACCGGTGTTCATCGCCTCCCCGAGGGGCCTGCCTCTTGGCAGATCGATGACGCCACCCGCCAACTCGCCCTCGCCGGCATTGCCCAGGCCCGTGCTGCGCTCGCTGCGGCTCTCGCCTCGCACAGTCCCGAGCCGACAACCCTCGAACTCCACGAGCACCCAGCTGCGGCCTAACGCAACCGTACATTTGGCCGAAACATCTCGTCGCGTCGGGGCCTAGGATCCTCGTATGCGTGAAGTCGTGATTGTTGATGCCGTCCGTACTCCTGTTGGTCGTCGCAATGGGGCCTTGTCCTCAATGCATTCGGCCGACCTGCTTGCCGTGCCCTTCAAGGCACTGTTCGACCGAACCGGCATGGATCCGGCCGATGTCGGTCAGGTCGTTGGCGGTTGTGTGAGCCAAATTGGCCAGCAAGCGTTCAACGTCACCCGCACCGCCTGGCTCACTGCCGGCCTCCCGCTCGAGGTCGCCGCGACAACGGTCGATACGCAATGTGGTTCGAGCCAACAAGCCGTCGACATCGCCTACGCCCTCATCGCAGCTGGCGTTATCGACAGTGCTGTTGCTGGCGGCGTTGAAGTCATGAGCAAGGTTCCGATCGGCTCGAACGTTGCCAAGGGTCTGGACATGGGTTCACCCATTCCGAAGTCGTACTTCCCGCAGTACGAGTACACCTCACAGTTCGATGGCGCTGAGCGCATCGCCAAGAAGTGGAACATCACCCGCGAAGACACCGATGCACTTGGGTTGTCGTCACAAGAGCGCGGCGCACGGGCATGGGCCGAGGATCGTTTCGCAACACAGATCATTCCGGTCGATGCACCTGACCTCGGCGAAGACGGCAAGCCCTCTGGCACCACGCACCACGTTGCTCGCGACGAAGGCCTTCGTGACACCACCGCCGAAAGTCTTTCCGGCCTCAAGCCCGTGTTCGGCGAAGACGGCGTGCACACCGCTGGCAACGCGTCACAGATTTCCGACGGGGCCGGCGCCGTGCTTCTCATGACGCCCGAGAAGGCCAAGGAACTTGGTCTCACGCCTCTCGCTCGTATCGTCGACACCTGCCTGGTTGGCGTCGACCCCGTCCTCATGCTCACCGGCCCCATCGATGCCACACAGCATCTTCTGGAGCGCAACAACTTGTCGGTCGACGACATTGATTTGTTCGAAATCAACGAAGCGTTTGCATCAGTCGTTCTGGCATGGGCCCGCGAACTCGATGGCGATCTCGAGCGCGTTAACCCCAATGGCGGCGCGATTGCCCTTGGTCATCCGCTCGGCGGCACCGGCTCCATCCTCATCACCAAAGCCGTACACGAATTGCAGCGCACTGGCGGCAAGCGTGCGATCGTCACGATGTGCTGTGGCGGCGGTCTTGGTACCGGCACACTTATCGAGCGAATCTGACCCACAGGCCGAACCTTCGGCGACAAGTCATTCGAATCAATTCCTCACGAAGAGCCTCGGCATGAAGCCGGGGCTCTTCCGCGTTGCGCATCCACCTTCTATGGTCACGACATCGCCGCGTGTGCAGCCAGAACAACCTCACCTCCGAGGCAACCATGGCGACAACAACACGAACAGTCCACCGCGCACATCGAGTTCCCTCAAAGCTCGAACGACACAATGCCCGTCGACGCCAATC
>JBIIGP010000048.1:0-10810 GCA_044236415.1 Acidimicrobiales bacterium
CTGCGAGTGCTCCCGAAACAGCAGCAACGGCAACGATCACACGGCCTGGACGCATACCGGCGTAGCGAGCCGTCGTCGGTGCACCTCCAACGACACGCATTTCGTATCCGAATCGAGTCCGACGTTGGAGAACTGCAATCCATGCGGCTGTGGCAATACCGAGAACAAAGCCAAACGGCACAACAAGCGACCCGATGCCGTACTCGGGCCAGAACGCAACTTCCGGTATGACCTTTCCCTTCGGGAACATTTTCCCGGTGCCTTCGAGGTCACGCCAGAACGAACTCGATTCGAAAATGAGATAAACAGCAATCACTCCTGCGATGTAATTCAGCATGAGTGATGTGATGATTTCGTTGGTGCGTAGATAAGCACGGAGGACACCCGGAATCGCTGCCCAGAGGGCACCGCCAAGAGCCCCAGCGATGATCATCGCAGGAATAGCGATCCAAACCTGTGCATCGCGGCCCAATGCGAGAGCAATGCCGGAGGAAAAAATCGCTCCGATGTAAAACTGGCCCTCGCCGCCGATGTTGAAGAATCCGACACGGAACGCGACAGCGGCGCAAAGCCCAGTGAAGAGCAACGGCGTCGCGGCGATCAACGTTCCACTCAACGAACCAGCGTCGAGGAAGGCTCGCTCGAGGATCCGCTGGTAGACGGAGATCGGATTCTGGCCAGTCACCAGAAGCAGTAAAGCGCCAGCAAACAGGGCAGCGAAGAACGAACCAATCGGTACGGTCCAATTGATATGACGCGGCAGATGGCTGCGTGGTTCAAGACGGAATCCAGAGAATGTCGAACGCATCATGAACCCTGGCCTTCATCAAGGTCGGCGCCACCCATAAGCATTCCGATTCGAGAAATATCTGCTTCAGCTGCCTCTATGCACGCGAGAATCTTTCCTTCGTACATCACTGCAATGCGATCAGAAAGCGCCATCACCTCATCGAGGTCTTCGGATACCAGTAAGACACCAACGCCCTTTGCTGCGGCGTCGAGAAGAAGTTGATGCACTGTCGCTACAGCCCCAACATCGAGTCCTTGTGTAGGCGATGACACAACCAGAACCTTGGGCGCGCCAGACATCTCACGAGCCAGGAGCACTTTTTGCACGTTTCCGCCCGACAGTCGACGGGTGGGAGTTTCCGCAGACGGAGCGCGCACATCGAACTGCGTCATGAGTCGATCAGCTTCGGAGGCAATCACCGATGGCCGAAGAAACGGCGCTCGCGAGATTGGTGCCCTGCGGTATCTCTTCAGAATGAGATTTTCGGCGATGGAGAGATCCGGAGCGAGACCAGTTCCGAGACGATCCTGAGGAACGTATGCAACCCCCATCCGGATTGGGTGGCGTGCATCGGTTCGTTCCATTGCTTCGCCGTCAATATCTATGGAACCACTTGTTCTGGGTCGGAGACCGGCGAGTACTTCCACAAGTTCACGCTGTCCGTTTCCCGCTACTCCGGCGATGCCAAGAATTTCACCGGCCTTCACCTGCAGCGAAACATCGGTGAGGGCGGGCCGCCCCCGATCCCCCAGCGCTGAAAGGCTGTCCACGGTCAGCACCGTCGCTGCACCGGGCAGCGCACCGACGCCTTGGCGAATCACCGAGGTCACTTCACGTCCAACCATGAGTTCGGCGAGGCTCTCACGAGAAGAACCCTGGGCTTCGACAGTCGCTACTGACCTTCCGTCACGAAGCACCGTGATCCGATCGGCGATCGAAGCGACTTCTCCGAGCTTGTGCGAAATGAAAATAACGCTTCTGCCTTGTCGGGCCATCGATCGCAATGTCGTGACGAGCGACTCGGCCTCGGGCGGCGTGAGAACAGCAGTCGGCTCATCCATGATGAGCACCTGCGCATCGCGATAAAGCACTTTCAAAATTTCTACGCGCTGCTGCTCGCCAACCGAAAGTTGCCAAACCTTGGCGCGAGGATCGACGGGCATCGAAAACTGTTCCGCTAACTCGACGATCCGATCCTCTGCAGACTTGGTGTCGAGCAGGAAGCGACGAGACGGAGGCTGCGTACCGAGGATGATGTTCTCGGTCACAGTAAATGTCGGAATCAAGCGGAAGTGCTGGTGCACCATCCCAATTCCGGCATCAATCGCTGCCTTCGGCGATTCAAAGATGGTTTCGCGATCGTCAAGTAGAAGATGACCTTCGTCGGGTCGGTAAAGACCCGTGAGGATGTTCGACAGCGTTGTCTTTCCGGCGCCGTTTTCTCCGAGGAGTGCATGCACTTCCCCAACCCGCACCTCAAAGGTGACGTCCTCGTTCGCGACAACGCCGGGAAACCGCTTGGTAACGCCAAGGGCAGTCACTGCATTTGCAGTGACTGCCCTGGCTACAAACGATTCAGACATCTGTCCTGAACTCGACGTTCAATCAGTTCTTCAGAGTTCCGTCGACACCCTTGACGAACCAATTCATTTCGTAGAGATCCTTCTGGGACAGCGTCTGACCCTTCTTGATCTTCACTGCGCCGGTCTGATCCTGGCGGTCGCTCAGGCCCCAGTACCAACCGAATGACGTTGCACCGGCGTTCTTGGCCTTGGTTAATTCAGCGTCGATGAGCGTCTTCGTATCTGCAGAGACGAGGGTGCCAAAGGTTGCAAGCGTTGTGAAACCGTCGGCAATCGTTCCGTAGTAGTTGTCCGACTTCCACGTGTTGTCGTTCACTGCGTTGATACGACTGAGATAGCGAGGACCCCAGTTGTAGGTCGCGGTCGTGAGCCACACGGAGCTGTACGCACCGGACTGATCGGAGTCGTAGCCAACCCACGGAAGGTTGTTGGCCTTCGCAACCTCGCCTGCAGACGGGCTGTCCTGATGCGAGAAGATCACATCGACACCGGCTGAAACGAGTGATTCAGCAGCCTGCTTCTCTGCAGTGGGGTTGAACCAGTCGTTGGTCCAAACAACCTTTGCGGTCGCGGCGGGGTTCACTGACTGCGCACCTAGAACAAATGCGTTGATGTGGCGAATGATCTCGGGGATCGCAAACGGAGCCTCGATGCCAATTTTGTTGTTCTTTGTGGCCTTACCTGCGGCGACGCCTGAGAGGTACAGGGTGTCTTCACCGGCACCCCAGTACTCGGCGTAGTTCGCCGGCGTGGTCTTGCCAGCGGTAATGAGATCGCCGGTCGCCTGTTCGAACTTCACGTTCGGGTACTTCGCAGCAGCTGCTGCCATAGGTTCGGCGTAGCCGTATGACGTTGCGAAAATGATGGTGTTGCCATCCTTCACAAGGTCTTCGATGACCGGGGCTACTTCAGCCTCTTTAACGTTTTCTTTGTAGGTCGTTTTGACCCCACTGCCGAGTTCAGTCTCGGCGAACTTACGGCCATTGTCGTGAGCTTGGGTCCAGCCGCCGTCGTTCGTAGGTCCGACGTAGATCCACGCGGCCTTGACCACGCTGCTGCTACCTGAATCGCTACTGCTACAAGCAGTCGCTACAAGGCCCACAACCGCAAGGACGGCTACGGAAAGAACGCCAGCTGTGCGAAAGCGGCGTCGTGAATGTGAAGCTTGGGAACCCATGATCTCCTCGAAGGGGTAGGTGGTTGTACGTGTCGGTGCCCACGAGGGACTCCGCCCGCTGAGAACCTACTGCCACCCAACTACCCAACTGTGCATTCAACGATGACGATTGTGTTTCGGGACACTGTTGAGTTCGCCTCCCCCCCCGGGACACGTCTCCGCTAGCGTCCCAACGTGCCCAATTGGCTCTTTGAGCTCATCAATCCTTGGACCACTCCGCTGGCCTTGGTCGTGGGCATGGTCGCTTTCGCGTGGGCCTGTCGAATCCGAGGTCGTTGGCTTGCAATCGTTGCCCTTTCAGCGGCAGTGGGCATTGCTCTTTGGCAGGCCTGGAAGTCCGGACCACCGAACGGACTTCTTGACCTCCAGATCTATACAAATTCAGCCCGGGCTTGGGTCAATGGTGGCTCGCTGTATGACTACCGCGACCCCACGTTCAATCTCTCCGCCACCTATCCCCCGATTGGGCCACTGCTCTTCACTTCACTGACTCCCCTCACCGCCGATGGCCGAGAGGTCCTCTTCACTGCCATCAACCTCGTTGCTCTCTTTGGTTGCGCCTGGTCGGTCGCAGGTCTGGCGAGAGTCGATCCCGCCAAACGCTTCGAGTGGAGTTGCTGGGGATTCACCGCAGCGATGGTGACTATCCCGGTGTGGCTGACCCTTCGCCAAGGCCAGATCAACATCATTTTGTGGCTTCTCGTCCTTGTCGACCTCGACGCGATGCGGAGATCTTCTAGATGGGCGGGAATCGGAATCGGAATCGCCACAGCGATCAAGCTTGTCCCTGGACTTTTCATTCTTTGGCTCGCTGCCTCAAAGCGCTGGCGTCCCCTGACCCTGGCGATCGGCGCGCTTGTGGCTGCAACTGGTCTTGGGTGGCTTCTCGCTCCCGGCGATTCGATGACCTACTGGACTGATCTCCTCTGGGACTCAGATCGTGTCGGCTCAGTGAGCGACGGCCGGAACAACTCGGCGCTAAGCGTGGTCGCTCGAGTATTCCAGCCGGGATTCCTCCGGACCGGCGTGTGGGCCGCAGTGCTCGTAGCGGTGCTCGCCATCGCACTCATCCGATCGCTGCGGGCATCTCGGGTGAATGACTTCCTCGCGGTTGCCGCAATAGTCGGATGCGCGTCGGCGGTTGCTAGTCCGATTTCTTGGACTCACCACTTAGGGTTTCTGCTCGTCGCTCTCATCGCATTTTGGATCCAAGCATCTACCAGGACAGCAAAAGTTTTTTGCGTCGTAGCTTGGCTCATCCTTGTTGACCCCGGCGGGCACGGGGACGACCCTTGGATGTCGACCGTTCGCACTCTCATGTTGATCGGAGCCGTGTGCTTCACGCCGATCCGTTCAACTGGCGAAGTTGAATCAACTGGCGAGGATCAGACGGCGACAACTCCGAGCAATCGCGCAACAAACTCAGCGCTGCCTTCCTGAAGTTTGTTCCGACGTATCGCCATTCCACCTACGACATCGGCGCCACGATCGGAGATAATCGCTTCGAGCTTCTCCAGCGTCTTTCCAGTTTCAAGTGCGTAGGTGCAAAAGACCGCTGCTTGTTTGCCAGCGAGGAATGGGATCTGCGAAAGACGCCCTGCGCTAGCGGGCTTCTGGCCAAACAGGAAGAGGCCATCTGTCCAGCTGCCCACAATCACGAGATCTGCGTTTGCTAAGGACTGGTAATCGACGTCAGTTGTTGGACAAGCGAGTGCAGCAACACCATTGGCGATGAGTTCATCGACGATGTACCCAGCTGCCTTCTTTGTGTTCCCAGTCAGACTCTCGTAGATGACGATTGCGTTCACGGTTGCCTCCATAAGTGCTGGCTAGACCGTAGCCGAGGGTCTCAGCGAAGGTTGTCTCTGCGGGTACCGTACGGGTATGGCTGACTTCGTACATCAAGACCTCCTACCCCTCGGGCCGGACACAACGAACTACCGACTACTCACGACCGACGGTGTCGAAACAGTCGAGACATCGGTTGGAAACTTCTTACGCGTTTCGCCTGAGGCGATTACGACGCTGACGTCGGCTGCCATGTTTGAGATCGCTCACTACCTGCGCACTCCCCATCTGCGTCAGCTCGCCCAAATTCTCGATGATCCCGAGGCGTCAGGAAATGACCGATTTGTCGCTCTCGACCTGCTTCGAAACGCAAACATCGCTGCCGGTGGGATCCTCCCCGGATGCCAAGACACAGGAACAGCGATCATCAAGGCGAAGCGAGGACAGTTTGTCCTCACCGCCGGCAATGACGAAGCTGCCATTTCACGCGGCGTCTACGACACCTACAAAAGCGACAACCTTCGCTATTCGCAGATGGCTCCTCTCGACATGTACCGCGAGGTCAACACCGGCACCAACCTTCCCGCCGAAATCGAAATCAGCGCGGTTGATGGTGATGCCTACAAGTTCTTCTTCATGGCAAAAGGTGGCGGCTCCGCCAACAAGAGCTACCTGTTCCAAGAGACCAAGGCTGTTCTCAATCCGGCATCGATGCTGAAGTTCATCGCCGAGAAGATGGACCTTCTCGGCACCTCTGCCTGTCCCCCATACCACCTTGCTGTGGTTGTCGGCGGTACGTCTGCTGAGTTCGCGCTCAAGACCGCAAAGATGGCGTCGACCAAATATCTCGATGCCCTTCCGTTCGAAGGAAACGAATTCGGCCAGGGCTTCCGAGATCTCGAACTTGAAGCCGAGTTCTTAAAAGTGTCACAACAGTCCGGCATCGGAGCACAGTTCGGGGGCAAGTACTTCTGCCACGACGTTCGCGTTGTGCGACTCCCGCGTCATGGTGCTTCGTGTCCAGTTGCCATCGCGGTTTCTTGTGCCGCCGATCGTCAGGCTCTGGGAAAGATCACCGCCGACGGAATCTTTCTCGAGCAACTAGAGCACGATCCCGCCCAGTTCCTTCCCGAAGTAACTGACACCATTCTCGGGGGCGATGTTGTTGCCATTGACTTGAACCGACCCATGTCCGAGATTCGCGAGACGCTCTCGAAGCTTCCGATCAAAACTCGACTGAGCCTCAGTGGTCCAATGGTCGTGGCTCGGGATATCGCACACGCAAAGTTGAAGGAACGCATTGACGCTGGCGAAGGACTCCCGCAGTACCTGAAAGATCACTGCGTGTATTACGCCGGACCAGCAAAGACACCCGAGGGGTATGCCTCTGGCTCATTTGGTCCCACCACAGCTGGTCGAATGGATTCCTATGTGGACCTCTTCCAGGAGAACGGTGGCAGCTTCGTCATGCTGGCGAAGGGCAACCGCTCCAAGGCCGTCACCGATGCGTGCAACCGCCACGGTGGTTTCTACCTCGGCTCTATCGGTGGACCTGCTGCTCGCCTCGCTCAGGACTGCATCAAGTCCGTTGAGGTTCTCGAATACCCGGAACTCGGGATGGAAGCGGTCTGGAAGATCGAAGTTGAAGACTTCCCGGCGTTCGTCGTCGTCGACGACAAGGGCAATGACTTTTTTGAAGAAGTCATCAAGAGCCGCCCAGTCACACTCCGCTGACTCCTCTTCGCAATCTGAGATTTCCTTCTGGTTCGCCTTGATGTCAGCAGGCGTCCATCTGGCGTTTCTATGGTCAACACCTGAGCGCAACACCCGCTGCGCAACTGATGATGACCTTGAAGCGCCTCTCTGCTGTTCTCCTCTTTCTGGCTCTGGCCTCAACCGTCATAGTCACGCGTCCGATGCCTGCAACGGCGGCTTCTTCGGACGAGGTCGAAGAGGCTCTTGTCGCCTACGAGGCCCAGTTGATTCCTCTCGTCGAAGCCATTGGCGAGCTTCAAAACAGCCAAAGAAACCACCTCGAGAAGCTTGAGCAGGTCTCATCTGCGACGGCGTCGCTTGAAGCAGCACGTCAGCGTCTCGATGAGAACCGATCCCGATTCGCGGCTCTCGCCGTCTACGCCTACATGGATCGAGGCGGTCGGGGTGTCGACGCAGAAGCTGGGTCGCAACGCGGAGTTGCCCTTGCGTCGTCACGGCTCCGATCCGACGAACGCGATGTGCGCATAGCCCAAGAGATTTTGGATGATTCGCTTGATGCGGCCAGGGATGCTGCGGGCACCGAGGATCGAGCCCAGTCTCGGGTCGCGACACTTGACCAAAAGGCCGCCGAACCGCTTGCCATCCTTGATCAACGACTCAAAGAGGTCGCCCCGACTCTTCCCGGCGCTGCGTTCAGCGCCTACCGGCGGGCATCATCAACGCTGAAAGAGACAGACGACCGTTGTGAGGTTCCCGCTGCACTTCTTGTGGGAATCGGCAGGATCATGAGTAACCACGGACGGACCGAAGACTCGCTACTTCAAACTGGCGGACTCACCTCCGATCGATTGGTGGGGCTCACTGGATCCCCTGTTGCCGACGTTGACGGGGGCCAAATCGATCTATCGCCCGTTACCGATTCGCGGGTTGGACCTCTCCAAATCCTCCCGGCTCAATGGCTAGAGTTCCTTCCCGTCGGCGCCATCGAATCCTCACCTGACTGGATCTTCTCCTCAGCCATAGTCACCGGTCGCGTGCTTTGCTCGGCAGGCATAGAAATCAAGTCAAACGAAGGAATCCACCGAGCTCTCAACGCCTTCACCAATAACGCGTCACTCACCGAAGCCATTCTCGGATCAGCGCGTCAGATCGCTCGAACGACCGACATCGGATTAGGGAAGGTTCCACTCGACCCGCGAGTGAGGACAGCACTGGAATATCTGGAGACCTCACCGTTCGATGGCGAATCGCTGGAGTCTGCGCGGGCAACACTCATCGCATGGTCACAGTTGCGACTCGGCACGCCCTACTCACAGTGTCTTGGCGTAGATATCCGACCCGAGGATCCCGAATGCCCACCCGGAACAAACCGTTTCGGCAAAGGATTCTTTGACTGCTCGGGGTATGTGAGCACTGCCTACGCGAGCATCGGTATCGCTATCCCGACCACTACTGATGCCATGTTGCTTCATGAAGGCTTCGGTCAGTTCAAGGTTAGCGACGAGTACTCCGAAGAAAACGATCTCGCTGGCGACGTGCTGTTAATGGATGGCCACGTTGCACTTTCACTGGGGAATGGATCAATCATCCATGCCAGTGGCGGCCAGTTAACCGAGGAACCGCTACCTGCATGGGTCCGCAACGGTGTCCTCGGCGTGTACCGGCCTCTCATCTGAACGAAATCACGAACGCGGAGCGGGGCTCCACGGTTTGTCGCGGTACATGTCACGCAAGTCCTGCTTCAGCACCTTGCGAAGCGTTTGGTTGCGTGGAAGTTCGTCGACAACCTCAAGTTGTTCCGGGATCTTCTGGACCATGAGATCCGCACCCTTCAAGAACGACACCATCTCACCAAACTCAAGATCGTCAGTTCCGGCGGCGCGCTCAACGACGGCACACACACGCTCACCGCGCTCCTTGTCGGGGAGTCCGATCACCGCAACATCGCCAACCTTTGGGTGCTGGTAGAGAAGGTCTTCAATCTCTTTGGCCGAGATGTTTTCACCCTTGCGGATGATGACGTCCTTGAGGCGACCGGTGAGAACCACGTGACCATCAGCATCGAGGTGGCCGACATCTCCGGTGCGGAACCATCCCTCATCGTCGAAGGCATCGGCGTTCAGCGAGGGATCGGTGTAGCCCTTGAAGACCATTGGACCCTTCAAGCGAACTTCTCCGTCTTGCCCCTGCGATGCAACGGCTCCTTCAAGGGTGACGATACGAATTTCACATGCAGTGACCGGCTTACCGTCGGTGTACATGAGTTGTGCTTCGGTATCGTCCGGACCGCTTTGAGAAATCATCGGACATTCGGTCATTCCGTAGCCGTGACAAACGGGAATGCCCATTTCTGCCATAACTTCGACGTACATCTCGGGTGGCTTCGGTGCGCCGCCACCAGAGAGCAACCGGAGCGAAGGGATGATCTTCTCGCCCGGTTGCGTACGTTGCTTGGCCAAATACATCTGGTAGAACGCGGGACCGCCACCGGCCATTGTTGCTCCCTTACGAGCGAACAATTCGACAGCAACATCCAAAGAGAACGCCTCAATCAGCACCGCACCGCAACCGCGATACAGGAGCATCATCAGGTAATCGGGTCCGGCGATGTGGGCATACGGAAAGGCAATCGATCCGATGTCGTCGGCAGTAAGTGAAACTGCGTTCGCTAGACCGAGACCGCCAGCCATAAGCGTGCCATCAGTATGGCGAACACCCTTGGGCGCGGATGTTGTTCCGGAGGTGTAGTAAATCCAACGGACTTCGTCGCCGTTGGTCGGAGCCGGAGGAAGCGTGTATGGCTCGGCCTGTGGCAACTGGTCATACGCAATCATCACGGTTGGCTCAATACCGAGATCGTCCATGATGCGCCCGGCCATCGCGTTGAAATCGAAGCCGTTCCAATCACCTGGGATCAGGAAATATTCGGCGTCGGTTTGCTGAAGAACAAACCCAACTTCACGGTCACGGTAAATAGGGATGATTGGGTTCTGCACCGCACCAATACGCGCAAGCGCAAGCGAAGTGATGACGGTCTCAATACGAGTCGGCAGCTGCCAGGTGACGCGCGAACCGTGGCGCATTCCGAATTCGTGGAATCCGGCGGCAACTCGTTCGGAGATGTCGCGAAGTTCTTTGAAGGTGATTTCGCGGTCGTCTTCGATGAGAGCAACAACGTCAGGGGTCGCAGCGGCGCGAGCCTCAACCAACTCCCACATCGTGGATGCCTTTTCAACCGACGTCACTTCAGCCACGGATTCCTCCTCATTGCGGACGACATATCTTGCCCTGTCAACGCTGCCCCCATCACCACCGGGCGTGATTTCTCTGGCCATGTCATCATGAGCCCATGACGGAACTGATGAAGGCGTACCGCATCGTCGAGTGGGAACATCCTCCTGAATTGACCGAAGCGCCCATCCCGGTCCCTGGCCCCGGGGAAATCCTTGTCGAAGTCGCTGGAAATGGACTCTGCCATTCCGACGTCGGCATGGCACTCGCCCCTGCAGCATTTATGGAGCCCCTCGGCTGGCGGGTTCCCTTCACCCTCGGTCACGAGGTCGGGGGCCATGTGGCTGCCCTTGGCGCCGGAGCATCTGGCTTTGAGGTTGGTGATGCTGTGGCGGTGATGAGCCCCCACTCATGTGGCCACTGCATTTGGTGCGCTCGTGGTCAAGACAACAACTGCGACGACTCAATCGTTGGTCGCGGATACGGGATCGATGGTGGCCTTGCTCGTTACGTACTGGTCGCCAC
>JBIIGP010000049.1:0-10784 GCA_044236415.1 Acidimicrobiales bacterium
TGCTCCCGGCCTACGACAGCATTTTGGAAGATGACGATGTGATTGAAGTCGGTCGGCTTCGCCTCCGCACGATCGCAACCCCCGGCCACACTCGCGGTTCGATGTGCTTTGCCCTTGAGGGCAGTCCGTTGCTGTTCTCGGGCGACACCTTGTTCCCCGGAGGCCCCGGCAACACCTCATTCGAAGGCGGAGATTTCGCCACGATCATTGATTCACTTAATCAGCGACTCTTTACCTACCCGGCCGACACCATCGTGCTTCCCGGTCACGGAAACTGGACAACGATCGGCTCCGAACGACCTCACCTGCAGGAATGGGTCGACCGAGGCTGGTAGTCCTCTGCGCTGAGGTCAGTAATTTCTCCTACGGCGGTAGTGCGAATCCCCCCGTGGCTCTAGACTGCGGGCATGTCCCCCCTCTTCACCATCGAGGATCTTCACGTCTCTACCGCAGGTGAGAATCCCGTCGAGATCCTGCGTGGCGTCAACCTTGTCATCGGCGCAGGCGAGGTCCATGCGCTCATGGGCCCCAACGGTTCCGGCAAGTCGACCCTTGCATCTGCCCTTCTCGGAAGCCCTGAGTATCAGGTCACCTCGGGCCGCATCCTTTTTAAGGGCGACGACGTCACCGATTGGTCCACCGACGTGCGGGCCAAGGCCGGCATGTTCCTTGCTTTCCAGTACCCGCAGGAGATCCAGGGCGTTTCGGTTCTGAACTTTCTTCGCCAAGCCTGGTCGGCCCGTCGCGGCATCGATCTCTCCATGCTCGAATTGCGACTCGAGATCATGGACTGGATGACCAGACTCGACATGGATCCTTCGTTCGCCGACCGTTACCTCAATGAAGGTTTCTCCGGTGGCGAAAAGAAGCGCAACGAAATCCTCCAGATGGCAATTCTTCAGCCTGACATCGCCATCCTCGACGAAACCGATTCCGGCCTCGACATCGATGCATTGCGCATCGTCGCCAAGGGTGTGCGCGAAGTGCTCGCCGCACGACCAGAACTCGGCATTCTCGCCATTACGCATTACCAACGACTTCTTGATGAGCTGAATCCTTCGTTCGTGCATGTGCTCATCAACGGCCGCATTGTTGAATCAGGTGGTCCCGAACTTTCTCGCAAGCTTGAAGCCGAGGGTTACGACGCATGGCTGTAAGCACCGACCCCCTCGATGGAACACGCTTGAAAGAGCAGTTCCCGCTTCTTTCTCGAGAGGTGCACGGCAAGCCGATTGTGTATCTCGATTCGGCGGCCACCTCGCAGAAGCCGCTGTCCGTTTTGGACGCGATGGACGACTACTACCGCACGATTAATTCCAACGTGCATCGTGGCGTCTACATGATTGCCGAAGAAGCCACGAACCGAACCGAAATGGCTCGAGCCCTTGTTCGCGATTTCATTGGTGCGCGTTCCTCGTCCGAAATCATCTTCACCAAAAACGCAACTGAAGCTCTCAATATGGTTGCGCAGAGTTGGGGACGAGCAAACCTTTCTGCCGGCGATGTCGTCGTGCTCAGCCATATGGAGCACCACGCCAACATCGTTCCGTGGCACATGCTCGTTGCCGAAATCGGTATTCAACTTCGCTGGATTCCGCTCGACGCCGAAGGGCGCCTCGATCTCACCGAGCTCGACGCACTTCTTGATGGCGCCAAAGTTCTCTCTGTCACCGCTATGTCGAATGTGCTCGGAACAATGAACCCAGTACGCACACTTACTGACGCCGCTCGCAAAGCCGGCGCGATCAGCATCATCGACGGCTGCCAATCCGTGCCCCACAGCGCAACCGACATCCAAGAACTTGGTGCCGACTTCCTTGCATTCTCCGGACACAAGATGTGTGGCCCCACTGGCATCGGCGTTCTTTACGGACGCGAAGACCTCCTCGAGGCGATGCCACCGTTCCTTGGCGGCGGGGAAATGATTCGCGATGTTCGCCTCGATGGGTTCACCACGAACGAGCTGCCCTGGAAGTTCGAGGCCGGCACGCCAGCCATTGCTGAAATCATCGGACTTGGCGCGGCTGTCGAATGGCTCAATGGTGTCGGCATGGACAACATCCGTGCTCACGAGATTTCACTTACCGAGTACACGATCTCGACGCTTCATCAACGCTTTGGTGATCGCATCCGCATCCACGGCCCATCAAGCCCACTTGAGCGCGGCGGCGTCTTCAGTTTCGATTTCGACGGCCTGCACCCGCACGACATTTCCCAGGTTCTCGACCAGCACGCGGTCTGCGTTCGTGCCGGACACCACTGCGCCAAGCCCCTAATGAAACTGCTTGGCATCGGCGCTACGGCTCGTGCCTCGGTCTACGTCTATAACGACACCGCCGATATCGACGCCCTCGCCGACGCACTTGATGCAACTGGCGCGTTCTTCACCCTCTAGTCCCCTACGCTCACTTACACACCACGCACAGGGAGTGCCGCCAATGCCCGGCCTCGAAGACCTCTACCGAGAGATCATCCTCGACCACTACCGCAACCCGCGTAATCGCGGCGAACTCGAAACACCTCCGGCACATCGTGTCGAAGGCTTCAATCCGCTGTGTGGCGATGAAATCGTGCTGTACCTCGACCTCGATGCCGATGGCCGCGTGGCCGACATTCGAATTTCCGGTCAGGGCTGTTCAATTAGCCAGTCATCAGCATCGATGATGTCGGCGGCCGTTAAGGGTAAGACCATTGCCGAGATCGACGATCTCACCCGCGCCTTTAAGGCGATGATGTCGATTCACGAGAATTCACTCGAAGGCGCCGAGACCACCGAACCAATCGACGCTCCCGACGTAAAGCTTGGCGATCTCGAAGCACTTCGTGGCGTCGTGAAGTTCCCAGTTCGCATCAAATGCGCAACGCTCGCCTGGAACACTCTCGCTCAAGGCATCGAAGAAGCATCTGTCTGAAGCTTCGCCCGTATCTCGAATCGTTTACGGAACAAACTCGTAACGAATCGGGCAGCGATCAACATGATTCACCATCACTCGCGGTAGCCATTTCGACTCGCCAGTGAGTTCGAGGTTCCGCGTATGCGCTGCAATCGCGAGAGCCGTTTCCTGCAGCTCGGCTCGGGCCAAGGCCTGCCCAAGGCAGAAGTGTGGGCCCATGCTGAACGTGAACGACCACATGGTTGGGTCACGAGTGATGTCGAAACGGTTGGGATCCGCGTAGCGAAGCGGGTCTCGGTTTGGGCCACCGATAATCGTGGTGACCGCTTCGCCTGCTTCAAACTGCAGCCCAGCGAGTTCTGTGGCCTTCGTCGTCTTATTTCCCGACGCGTAGAAGCCGGGCCGATAGCGCAGAACCTCTTCCACCGCGCCACGAACTAGTCCGTCGGGATTCGCTCGGAGAAGTTCGAGCTGTTCAGGGTGTCGAGCGAACTCGAGAAACATCGAAGTCATCACGCTCGACGTCGTTTCGATCGCTCCAGCGAAGATGTTCGTGAACAGGACTATGAGTTCTTCATTGCTAAGTCGGTCGCCGTTCTCTTCCGCTTCGATCAGACGAGTGAGAAGATCGTCTCGAGGTTCTGCTCTACGACTTTCAACGAGTTGGCCTACGAACTCCATCGCTGCGGCAAATGTGGCATTGGCGCGATCGCGAATCTCCTGAGTGACGTTTGGGCCAAACGCATCGCCACCACCGCCTTGCATCTTCTGACCAACTTCTGCCGCTTCCGCCGGAGAGATCTCGAGGAACGATGCGATTGAAAGGAACGGAACAATTCGAATGTGTTCGCGCACATCGAATTCACCAGTATCGGCATGACGCTCAAGAAGGTCCCGCACATGTTGGCGAACCACTGGACGAACTTTGTCGGCCGACTTCGGGGTGAGGGCTCGATTCACCAAACCGCGCAAACGGCGATGGTCCTCGCCGTTCAGCGCTCCAATCGAATACCGCCGCCACTCATAAAGCGGATCTCCCGGCATGAATCCACGAGCCTCGATGTACTCAAGTCCCTCGTTGATGAACTCGGGTCGCTTCTTGATCTCCTCGGCATCATCCCAACGCAGGATCGCTTTGATCCCCTCGGGTGTAACTGCCGTGCGATGGTTCTCCCGCAGCTCAGCAAGAACCGGGTACGGATCAGCCCAATAGACATCCTCATCGAGTGGAACGACGGGAAGGTTGGACGCCATGGCGACGATCCTGTCAGATACTGGCGACTCCGTCGATGCCCTTTGCCAAAGCGAAGCATCGTTCGGTTTGGCCACCGCTGTCGTGACTGGTGATATCGATCACGACACTGTTCCAAACATTGGACCAGTTCGGGTGATGATCGAGTTCTTCAGCGATTGGAGCGACTCGATTCATGAACGCCCAGGCGTCAGCGAAGTTGGCGTAGGTGAATTCGCGGTGCAAATGCCCATCGACCATTTCCCAATCGGGAATGCTCGCTAATCGATCGGCGACTTCTTCAGCAGAGAGGACGCGATCCCGAGGGCTCATGCGAATGGATCGGCGAAGGGATCAGCCGCCGCCGGTGGTTCATCTTCAACCCACTCGGCATAACCAGTGCGTTCGAGTTCATCGGCAAGTTCGGGGCCACCAGCGGCAACAATGCGACCTTGGGCCAGCACATGCACAACATCGGGCTTCAACTCTTCGAGAAGGCGTGAGTAATGCGTGATGGCAAGAACGCCGAGATTGAACTCGGTTGTTGCCGCTTCAATCCGACGCGAACATGCGCGAAGGGCATCGACGTCGAGACCGGAGTCGAGTTCATCGAGAATGGCGAACTTGGGTCGTAGTACTGCGAGCTGCATCGTTTCGTTGCGCTTCTTCTCGCCACCGGAGAGATCAACATTGACGGGACGATCGAGAAGTCGTGTGGCCAAACCGATGCGTTCGGCTTCTGCGGCAACAGTGGTGTGAACGACTGACGCATCACGACCCTGCGCTGAAAGCGCTTCGGTAAGAAGTTCTTCGAGGCTGACGCCAGGAACCTCGACCGGGTACTGCATGGCCAAGAACAGACCGGCCTTGGCTCGTTCGTAGGTGGGGAGCGAAAGCAGATCAACACCGTCGATCGTGACCGAGCCACCGGTGACGGTGTAGCCGGGCTTGCCCATAAGCACATGAGACAACGTTGACTTGCCTGCGCCGTTGGGTCCCATCACTGCATGGACCTCGCCGGACTTCACGACAAGATCAACGCCATTGAGAATTTGTCGGCCAGCAACCTCGGCCGTAAGTCCTTGAATTCGAAGTTCACCCATGTCAGTCGATCTCCACGTAGACGTCGGCATCGTCGATGCGCACGACATAGGTCGGGACAGCTTTGGTCGCGGGAAGCGAATTGGGGATGCCAGTTTCGAGCGAGAAGCAACTGCCGTGTTTGGGGCATTCAAGCTCGCACGTCTTGGCGTGTACTTCACCCTCGGAGAGTGAGACATCGAGATGGGTGCAACGATCGCCAATTGCGTAGAACGTGCCACCGATATGGGCGAGAGCGATACGAACAGACCCAAAATCGAAACGTCGAACCTCGCCGTCGGGAACATCTTGGATGGAACAAACACGTTCGAGCGTCATGAGTTCACTCCTGCATCAAGTCGTTCATCGATTGCTGCAGCAATCAACGGCACTGCAGCAGCTACCGGGAACTCGTCAAGAACTTCGTCGAAGAATCCGGCCACAATCAGTCGCTCGGCGATTTCGGTCGGCACGCCACGACTTTCCAGATAGAAGACCTGTTCTTCATCAACCGGACCAACCGTGGATGCGTGGCTGCACTTCACATCGTTGGTTTCAATTTCCAGATTCGGTACCGACTCGGCCCAAGCAGTGTCAGAAAGTTTCAGATTGCGATTGGTCTGGAAGGCATTCGTTCCACGAGCCTCTTTTTCAACACGAATGAGGCCGGTATAGATCGAGCGGGACTGCCCACCAACGGCACCCTTGAACAAAAGGTTCGAGTTCGTATCGGGTGCGGCGTGATGCTGAAAGGTACGGAAATCAAGTGTTTGCGAACCAGTACCGAAGTACACGGCGCTGAGGTTGCCCGTTGCACCTCGGCCAATGAGCTCGCAATCGGTGCGCATGCGGCCATAGTCGCAACCAAGGCCGGCATGCGATGATGTCAACGTTCCGTCGTTGAGAACGCGACTGACCTGTGAAGCGATCTGCCAAACACGCGGCCCACGCATTTGCACGTTTCCGTAGGACAAGCGTCCGGCGCGATCGACATCGAGTTCAACCAGCGGAGAAACCAGCGCAGCAATATCGGCGGAACCATGCCAGTCGAGAATGCGCACATCGGCATCGGCACCAACCCGCACAACAAGACGGGGGTACACAGCGGAACCGTCGATATCGATCCAATCGATGATGGCGATTGGTGCTTCGACGGTGACACCGGCGGGCACATGCACGAGCACGCCGTCGAGGAAGTTGGCATCGTTGAGGCGGCCGAACACATCGGGCCCGCCATCGGCGACAACGCCGAGTGAATTCTGCGCATCGGGGCCGTCGACGAGCGAGCCGACGTACACACCTTTCGCCACAAGCGCTTCGTCGAGCCGAGACGCAACAACTGCACCGTTACGAACAACCACCGCTCCGGAGAGCTGACCGAGTGAGTCAAGGAGCGCTGACGCTTCAGCGGGAACGCCTTCGGATCGATCGCTCACGATGGCCCACTGGCTTAGGTCGACATCGGCAACACGGCTATAGCGCCAGACCTCTTCTTCCGAAGAAGGCATGGCGAACTGGTCGGTCTGGACGGTCGCGGAACGTCTCTCAACAAGCCATTGGGGGGAAGACACGGGAATAATCCTACCCGCATAGGAGAAATTACGGCCAGTCTAGGAACGCCGGAACTTCCGCTTCAGTCGACCCATCCGGCTGTTGGCTTTCTTCTGTTCGATCTCTAGGTCGGCAAGGACCTGCGGGCCAATGGCGTTCACGATGTCTTCCGCCGCATCAAGCAGTTCGGCAATGCCCTGACCTTGAGGCTCCGGTGGTGTGGGAGGAACGATCAACGAACCGTGCTGCCAGTCAACGTCCACAAGCCGGCGCTCGTAACTCGGACAGTTCTCGGGGCACCGCCACGGCGCCTCGGGAGCCAGGTCGAGATTGCACTTCCGCACCGTTTCGCCATTGGCGTAACTGCGACTTTCGAACTGCTTACATTCCTCACGCATCGGCATACCGACAGTGTTTCATTCGGGCGTCAGGAATCCAACGCGAGGCCGAGATCGGGCGCACGAGAAAGTCGCCATCGAGCCGCAGCCACAACTGCCGTGGCTCCGAGAGCAGCAGCCAGCGCGGTGCACACGAGGCTCACCGCAGTCACCGAATCATCAAGCAACAACACGCCGCCAAGCGCTGTGAAGAGAGCATTGATCTGGGAACTTGCAGCAACGGCAGTAACTCCAGCCGCTGGCAGCGCTGCCGTACGAAGTACGCGGCCGACGGTTCCAAACAACGCAACGGCGAGAGCTGCACCAAGTGCACCCCAAATCGTCCACGGCTTTTGCAACGTCCCGAACATCAACCCGAGCGGCAACAGGATGATTGATCCACTGATCATTGTTGACGAAACAATTGCGGTGGGATTGAGCCCATCTTCTACAGCGAGTTCAGACGTCCGCAGACCAAACACTTCAATGGCGACGAATGCGACCGCGATCGCTGCGCCGGCCCACGTCACCGCGTTCACTCCTTCACCACCGGCGGCAACCGTCAAGCCGATGATGGCAGCAAGTGATGAACCGAGCGCCGCGAATGTTGAGAACCTTCCGGCTCGATCACGAATGAGCAATGCAACAGCAGGGGTACACGCAAGTGCGAGTCCGGCGAGAGGCCCATCGAGAGTTCGAAACATCGTCCCGGCAGCAACAAGCCCCACCACCTGGACGCCCACTGCGATTCGGCCCGATCGCACCCGAAGCGGATCAAGCCAAGAACCAGCGCCCTGACGACGAGCGATCGCAACGGCAACAAGCGCGCCAATTGCAATTCGGAATCCGACAATGCCGATTGCCGGACCACTTCCGTATCGCCATGCAATGTTGCAGCCTGCGAACAGAACCGACGAAATGAGAACGTCAGCAACAGCGCGATGTTCGCGCCGCTCAATCAGATGTTTGCCGTTCGCGTCGATGACGCGAGCGTACGGCAGCCGAACTAGCCGACTGAACCTTCCATCTGCAGCTCAATCAGACGGCTCCACTCCACTGCGTATTCCATTGGCAGCGTGCGAGTGATCGGTTCAATGAAACCGTTCACAACCATGCCCATGGCCTGTTCAGAAGAAAGACCGCGGCTCATGAGATAGAAGAGCTGTTCGTCGGCAACCTTTGAGACCGTTGCCTCGTGGCCGATGACCGCATCACCAGAACCGATTTCCATATACGGGAAGGTGTCGGAAATTGATTCGTCGTCGAGGATGAGTGCATCGCATTGCACATGGCTCTTGCAGCCGTAGGCATCGTCTTCGACACGGATAAGACCGCGATATGAGGTACGACCGCCATCTTTGGAGATCGACTTTGAAACGATCTTCGAGGTGGTCTCGGGTGCAGCGTGCACCATCTTCGAGCCAGTGTCTTGGTGCTGACCGGGGCCGGCATAGGCGACCGACAGAACCTCGCCCGAGGCCTTGGGGCCAACAAGCCACACCGCTGGGTACTTCATGGTGAGACGGGAACCGATGTTTCCGTCGATCCACTCCATATGGCCTTCGGCTTCGACGCGAGCGCGCTTGGTGACGAGATTGAAGACGTTGTTCGACCAGTTCTGGATGGTCGTGTAGGTCACGCGTGCACTGGGCTTCACGATGATTTCAACGACCGCTGAATGCAGCGAGTCGGAGGTGTACACCGGAGCTGAACATCCTTCGATGTAGTGAACCTGGCTGCCTTCGTCGGCGATGATCAGCGTGCGTTCGAACTGACCCATGTTTTCCGCGTTGATGCGGAAGTAGGCCTGAAGCGGCATTTCGACCGAAACGCCCGGCGGCACGTAAATGAACGAGCCACCTGACCACACTGCGGAGTTGAGTGCAGAGAACTTGTTGTCGTTCGACGGAATCACGGTTCCGAAGTAGGCGCGAACGATTTCGGGATGCTCACGAAGAGCGGTGTCCATATCGGTGAAGATGACGCCTTGAGCTTCAAGATCTTCACGGTTCTTGTGGTACACGACTTCGGATTCGTACTGCGCCGTAACGCCAGCGAGGTACTTACGCTCGGCTTCGGGGATTCCGAGCTTCTCGTAGGTTTCCTTCACTGAGTCGGGAAGTTCGTCCCACGCATCGACCTGATGATCGGTCGGCTTGATGTAATAAAAAATGTCGTCGAAGAAAATCTCGGACATGTCGCCGCCCCAGTTGGGCATCGGACGCTTCAGGAACTGCGCGTAGGACTTGAGGCGGTAGTCGCGCATCCAGTCGGGCTCGCCCTTCATCCACGACATCTCTTTGATGATGTTTTCGTCGAGACCACGTTTGGGCTTAAAGACGTAGTCCTCGGCATCGCTCCAGCCGAGTTTGTAGCGGCCGAGGTCAAGATCAAGTTCGGTGCTGGCCATGAGGATGCTCCGGGAGGATGGGCGGGGGAATTTCTCCTATGGCGATAGTAACAAATACCCCCGGCCGATCCACTCCTCTGACCAGATTTCCCCCTCAGACTCCTAGCCCTTGGCGAAAGAGGCCTTGAGACGGGCGAAACCTTCGTCGAGTCCAACCGTTGGTTCCCACCCCAGAATCCGTCGGGTCTCGCGCTGGTCGAACCAATGGGCCACCGAAAGCTGGCGAGCAGCGAAGTGGGTGAGCGGGGGCTCTGATCCTGGCCAAACCCGATCAATCAGTGAACCGAGAAGACCGGCAATAGGAGCTGGCACCGATCTCGGCATCCGATCAATGCCGGCGGATTCAAGAATGGACGACACCAGGTCGCGCAGTGGCCGAGGTTCACCGCCGGTGATGACGAGCGGCCGCGTTGTGGCCTCGTCGCCGGCAATGCAGTGGTCGAGTCCGGCGACGATTCCCGCAGCTGCATCATCGAGATAGGTGGTGTCGACAAGCGCGCGTCCCCCATCGGGCAGGACCAACCTCCCCGAGCGCGCCCGATCGACGATTCGGCCGATGAGCTGCGTATCGCCCGGACCCCAAACGAGATGCGGACGAAGAATCACCGTTGGGACCGTTGCTTCCGATCGCACAAGATTTTCGGCAAGTGCTTTTGAACGCGCGTAGCCATCGCGTCCTGAGTAGTCGGCCACAAGGGCTCCCACGCCAACGCTTGCCTGATCGTGGAACGCCACAGATGGACTCGAGATATATACGAAGCGACCACCTGCGACCGCCGCATTGAGTGCGTTGCGAGTTCCCTCGACGTTGATCGCCACCATGTCGGCCCATGGCGCCTTGGGCGCGACGAGTGCGGCCAGGTGGACCACAGCGTCGACGTTGTCGGCAGCCGCGAACAACTCGGCTCGATCTCTGATGTCTCCGAGAACATCAACAGCAGTTGAACCCGATGCACTTCGCTGGAAGCAGACCACATCGTCGCCCCGTGCAACAAGAAAGTTCGCAACTGTTCGACCAAGGAGGCTTGAACCTCCGGTGACCAGAACCTTCATCGTCCCGCCAAGAACTCTGATGCAGTGACCGCAAGCACTTCGCGCTTGATCTTCGACTGATGGCGAATGTCGACGGGAAGTTCACCTTCCAAGACTGCAGCGATCTCGAAAACAGAACATTGCCGAACCTGCGCTGTCACCTCTGCGCTGGCAAGCCGAAGCTTTCCCTCCGCCTGGACCACAACCGC
>JBIIGP010000276.1:0-2752 GCA_044236415.1 Acidimicrobiales bacterium
CGTTTTCACTGACGGACTTCACACCGCCGGCTTGAAGTTCATCAAGAAGTTCACCGAGTGGAGCCGTTGCACCCGCTTCCAACTTGTCAGTACGCACGCACTCCGGGTCAATGGCCAGGAGGATCGAGGTTTCGCTGCGGCCGGCGTGGGCATCGCCGCCGGGAATCGAAGGTGACCAGGCAACAACAGTGCGAGCTTCAAGGCGGAGGATGGCTCGAGCGGCCAAAAGTGCGTCGCGATTGCCGCCATGGCCGTTCACAAAGACAACACCAGTGAATGCATCGGCGGACCGAGCCAGTTCCACCAGGACCGTGGTGAGAGCGTCGGTGCCGATCGACAACGTGCCATCGAAACCTGCATGTTCGCCGGAGGCGCCAATACCAACTGCCGGCCCCACAACCAGATCCTCTCGCAGCTCACACACATGTTCAGCAATCGCAGTCGCAATGCGCGTGTCGGTGTCGAGCGGAAGATGAGGGCCGTGCTGTTCGAGGCTGCCCACGGGAATCAACACAATGCGCGGGGTGTCGCGGACATCAGTCCACGTGAGATCGCCAAGGGCATGTGTTGAAGCCATGGCCGACATCGTCGCACCGATGGCAGGGTCTGCCCACTCGTTAGCCAAGGAGTGCTTCCGCCAACGCATCAGGCACGGCGGAAGGCCCGGTGACGCCAACGCATCGTCCGCCGACAGCACCAGCCAGTTCCACCGCGCTGTCGAGGTCGTCGATAGGAGCGAGGATCACGAGTTCATCGAGCATGGCTGCTGCTTCAACAGGATCATCACCGGCGGTGGCGCGACCGTCGGAGAGCAACAGCGTGATGCGACGCGAGGCCGAGGACCGCGAAAGCTGTGCCGCGGCGGTACGAAATGCGAACGCAAGGTCGGTCGTACCAAAACCTCGTAAGCGGAAGAGCTGGTTCACGACATCTTCGGCGTCTCGCCCTGAACCTTGTGAGGCGATCACGATCGCGTCATCGGAGAACGCAACAACGCTGGTGTCGATCGGCGCTCGCCATAACGATGCGGCTGCGGCAACAGCGGCAGTAGCTAAACGCTCGCCACCCATTGAACCGCTGCGGTCGATCAAGAGACACAGCGCAAGATCTGGTTTCGACCAATCGCGGGCCGTGAGGTCCTCAAGCGATGGTGCATCGCCACGAGCGCGAGCTGCGGCAATGGTTTCGAGGCTGCGATCGATGTCGAGCTCTCCGCCATGATCGGCTCGTCGATGACGCAGTCGACCAATGCCTTTTCGTTTTGGTGCACCAGTGCGAACAATGTCGACGACAACACGGCCGGCAAGAGAGCGCGCGAGTTCGCGCAGCTTTTCATCGGTTGCACCAACGAGTTCCGCGAGCAACGTAAGTGTCTCGTCGGGATCATCTCGAAGCGCGTCAGCAAACGCCTCTTCATCAAGGACGCCAACCTCGGGAGAAATCTCTTGGAACGATTCGTGCTGTTCCATTTGTCGGCGTGAGGTCGACTGACGACCAGCTTCGGCCAACGCTTGTTCGGCTTCTTCGCCTTCCAGCACGCGCTCTTCGTCGGGCGCCTGTGGGGGTTTGCTACCCCCGCCACCTTGCTGAGGCGGCGGGTTCAGGCTTTTCCCGGGTCGGTCTCCGTGTCGGGATCATCAGTTTCAAGCGGATTGGCGGCCCAGAGATCGCGCACGATCGCTTCAGGAGTGCGACCGGAACCTTCACGAACGCGAATGCGTCCTGAAAGTGCCGCAAGTGCCGCATCCAGTCCAAGTTCTTCATCGGTGACGTCGAGTTCACGAAGCGACGCGAGTTGCTCAGCGATCAGTGAAAGATCGATCGCGCCGCGAACCGATGATCCAACTCGTAGATCGGAATGGTCGCGGGTGGCACGAACAACGCGAACGGCACGACGACCGACTGGCCCGCTGCCCGCACCTTTTGCCTCGCGGGCAACGATTTCTGTTTCTTCTGCTTCGGACTGATAGCCCATCGCAACTCGCGAAACACGGTCGTACACCGCCGAAGAAATGCGTGCTGTGCCGATTGCATCGAACGGATTCATGGCGGCAACAACTCGGAAACCCGGTTCGGCAACAACACGACCAAGGCGCGGAATGTTCAGTTCTCGCTCGCTCATTGCCGTGATGATGACGTTGAGCGTTTCTTCGGGAACACGATTGATTTCTTCGATATACAGCAGCGAGCCTGTGCGAAGCGCATCGACGAGAGGCCCGTCTAGGAACACATCGGCGCTGTAGCCGTCGGTAAGGACACGAGCGGGGTCGAAAGTGCCAACCAAACGAGCAGGTGTCAGTTCTGCGTTTCCCTCAACGAAAACAAGTTCGACGCCGGAGGCGTGAGCGAGTGCACGAAGCAGCGAGGATTTACCAGTACCTGGCGGGCCTTCAAGCAGAACGTGGCGTTCAGCAGCGAGCGCAGCAACAACGACATCGATTTCATTCCGACGGCCAACGACATCGGCGCAGATGGCATCGACAGCAGCGCGATTAAACGAACTCATGCTCGAAACCCGCCATCGACGTCGATAAGTGAACCGGTGAGGGCAGCGGGAGCGTCGACGCACAGCCATTCGATGGTTGCTGCGATTTCGTCCGGGTGAATGAGCCGACCAATGCGAGCCTGGTCTGCGAACGCGTCACGGTTTTCCATGCCGTAGATGGCAGCACTGGCGTCGAGCATGCCGGTGGCAGTTGAACCGGGACATACCGCGTTGGCGGTAACGCCGCTGTCGGTGAGTTCGGCCGAA
>JBIIGP010000277.1:0-2742 GCA_044236415.1 Acidimicrobiales bacterium
GAACGGCCGAGCACCGAGGAGCGGAATCCGAGTTCGAGGTCAGCCAAAGACAATTGCCCTTGGTTGCCCGTCGCGAGATCCACCACACGCACGCTTGCAACCGATTGCGCCATATCCGAACCGTGACCACCGGCATTCATGCGAATTGCTCCGCCGATAGAACCGGGAACACCCACGGCCCATTCGAAACCAGTGAGCCCCGCTGCTGCAGTGCGTCGGGCGACGACCGGGAGCGGCGCTGCGCCACCGGCGCGAACGGTTGTGCCGGAGATATCAATTGACGCGAGACCTTCGCCAAGTGTGATGACAATGCCGTCAAAACCTTCATCGGCGACGAGGAGATTTGAACCACGCCCCACCACTGCGAATTGTGCACCGGACTTAGCGATCAGTTTTCCGATCACCTCAAGGTCGGACGCTGATTCGGCTCGAACTCGAATCGAAGCCCGACCACCGACTCGATAGGTCGTGAGTTCACCAAGAGCAGCATCGCGCTCACAACGTTCGCCGAATGATGTCTCAAGTTCGTAAGCGACTTCGCTGAGGATCACGATGCTCCCCCATCGACAAGAAGCGGAAGAACTTCGTCGGCGAGTTTGGTGATATCTCCTGCGCCCAGTGAAAGACATAAGTCACCTTCGCGAAGTTCTTTAGAAAGAACTTGCGCTAGCGCAGAACGATCGGCGACGTAGAGAACTTCCTGCTCGGGGTGTGCACCGGTGACCGCATCGACGATGAGTTGCCCTGTGACCCCTTCACGAGGCGCTTCACCTGCTGGGTAAATCCCGGTGAGCACAAGTACATCGGCATCGAGAAAGGCGTCGGCATACTCGCGCCATAACGATTGAGTTCGGCTGTAGCGATGGGGTTGAAATACCGCCACCACCCGGCCCCAATTCCCGTCGCGACCTGCCGATATCGCAGCTTCAATCTCGGTAGGCAAATGGGCATAGTCATCGACAAAGACCACGCCACCGGCCTCTCCCCGATTTTCAAACCGACGACGCACACCACCGAAGCTCTTGAGCGCGGACGAACACACCGAGAACGGGACGCCAAGTTCCAGGGCTAATGCGATCACCGCGCACGCGTTGAGTGCATTGTGCGTTCCGGGTACGGGAAGGTGAATGTGTCCTATCTGCGCGCCGTCTTGCACAACATCGAAATCGATTCCAGAACGTGAACTCTCTACATTCAGCATGCGCACGGCGGCGTGTTCAGATTGACCATAGGTAATCGCACTCGTGCCACGAGCGATCACAGCGGTCTCTGGATCGTCGGCGCACAAGACCACTGGTCCGCGAGTTGCTGAAATGAACGATTCAAATGCGTTGCGGAGATTTTCGAACGAGCCGTGATGCTCAAGATGATCGGCTTCGATATTGGTGACGATGAGTGCTTCGTGATCAATGGTGAATCCCGAGCCATCGCTTTCGTCGGCCTCCAGCACAAACCATTCACCCTGGGACCACTTCGCGTTAATCCCGAGTTGGCTGATGTCGCCGCCAATAAGAAATGCCGGGTCAAGACCCGCTTCTAAAAGGACCAATGCGAGCATCGACGATGTCGTCGTCTTCCCATGGGTACCCGTTACTGCAATTGTGCGCCGCTCAGAAGCCATCGCCGGTAACAGCGCCGTGCGACGAACAACAGGGATCTCGAGGGCACGTGCGGCAAGAACTTCGAGATTGTCATCTGGAATCGCAGTGGAAACCGCGATGAAATCGGTCTCGGTGGCGATGTTGTCGGCTGAATGTCCGACGAACACAACGACACCTTCAGACCTGAGGCGATCAAGAACCGCTGATTCGACAACGTCGCTTCCCGATACCGAATGGCCCATGCCAACAAGTGCTGAGGCGATGGCTGACATCCCCGGGCCACCAACGCCGACCACATGGATCGATCGAGCAGTCCCAAGCGACGGACACGGATCGCTTTCACGAGCGGCGGGCATGACGCTCCACTAATTCAGCGACGGCATCGGCGGCGTCGGGTTGAGCCAACGTGTGTGCCGCAGTTCCCATTCGTTCAAGCTGCGAAGGATCACCAAGTAGTGCGTCAATTTCGGCGACGAGTCGGTCGCCATCGAGTTCCGCATCGGGAATAAGCAACGCAGCTCCGACCCTTACGAGGGCGGCTGCGTTTGCTGTTTGGTGATCGCGAGGCGCTTGGGGCAACGGCACCAGCACACCTCCAACGCCAACTTCAGCGAGTTCAGCAACCGTCGTACCCCCTGCGCGACCAATGAGCAGATCAGCTGCAGCAAGAACCGTGTCCATGTGTTCTTCGTAGCGCACAGCGACGTACTCAAGAGCGTCGCCCTCTGGAAGCGAGTCCTGCACCGACTCCCAGTCGCGAGAGCCAATCACATGTCGGATAGAAAGATCGTTCCGCTCCGACCACTTGGGCACAGCAGCAAAAACGGCCTCATTCACCTTGCGTGATCCGAGTGATCCCGTGATCACCGCAACGAATATGCGATCACCCGAGACTCCAAGTGTTGCTCGTGCAGCCACGCGGTCGCGTTCTCGGTTGATCGCGAGAACCTCCGCACGAACCGGATTTCCAGTCACGACGCTGCGCGGCAAATCGGTTTCAGCGAATGGAACGGCACATGCTTTCGCGAATCGACCAGCAAGACGATTTGCTGCTCCTGCGCGAGCGTTCTGCTCCATCACGATGATCGGAACTCGCCAGATCACCGCGCCGATAGTGCAGGCGATGCTGGCGTATCCACCG
>JBIIGP010000051.1:0-10638 GCA_044236415.1 Acidimicrobiales bacterium
GGCCTGCAAGGTGTCGGCAGTATGACGGTCCGGGGGCGTGCACACCACAACGGCGTCGGCGCCCGCTGGTAGGTCCTCAAATGCGACCACCGCTGCGCCCACCTGGCCGGCCCGCTCTGTTGCTCGCCCGCTGGTGCGGGATGCAACAGCCACAATCTCCGCTTTGACCGCAGCCGCTGCCATGGCGTGCACGACCGAGATGGTGCCGGCTCCGGCAAAGGCGAGTTTCACAGGGCCGACGGTACCGGCTCGTGGGCGGGCGAACTACGGTCAGAGACTGATGGGGGAGACAGGGGAGCTCAAAGACATCGTGGTCGTCGATCTCTCGACAAACCTGAGCGGCGCGTACTGCGCAAAGTTGTTTGCCGACTCCGGCGCGACGGTGACCCGAGTGGAACCACCAGAGGGCGACCCGCAGCGTCACGCGCAATGGTCGGGCGTGCCCACAAGCGGTGATGCGCCGCTGTTTCGCTATCTCCGACATGGTCAGCGGTCGGTGACGGTAGTCGCCGGTGAGCCCATCATCGATGAACTTTGTACCGCTGCCGACCTTGTCATTGTGAGTGGTCCGCCACCAGGCGAATGGCCAGGCACGGTTGTGCTTGCCGCAACTCCCTACGGACTCACCGGGCCGTTTGCCGATAGGCCAGCAACGGAGTTCACGTTGCAGGCCGACAGTGGTGCAGTCGCTATTCGAGGCGTGCGCGAGTTTCCACCCATCCAAATGGGTGGGCGAATCGTCGAATGGGTCGGCGGTGCCTACGGAGCAGTTGCGTCGTTGGCTGCAGTTCGACGTGCACGCGAAACCGGCGCAGGTGAACTCATCGACCTCTCGGTGTTCGAAGTCGCGAATGTGACTGCAACGAATTACTCCGACCTATTCAACTCGCTTGCTGGGCGGCCCGAGCCCGACCCCACCGTTCCGCCGCGCAATGTTGAGATTCCTTCTATCGAGCCGACGCTCGACGGTTGGGTTGGTTTCAATACCAACACCCGTGATCAGTGGGAGTCGTTCTGCATTCTTATTGAGCGTCCTGATCTACTTGAATCAGCAGAGTTCGCTGCGCTTGCGACTCGCAACGCCCGTGCCGACGAGTGGAACGCGATGGTTCGCGAGTACACCACCAGGCACACCACTGCAGAGATCGTGGATGCTGCTGCAGCATTGCGAATACCCGTTGCGCCAGTTGCCGACGGAAAAATCATTCTTGAACTTGATCACCCACAGAAGCGCGGTGTGTTTCTGCGCGATCCATTGGACGAGTTCTCAATGCCGCGTCGGCCATATCTGATCGACGGGGTGTCGGGCAGCGCGCCACAGCCTGCACCCGCCGTAGGTGCCGAGAACGGCGAGGCCATCCCGGTTCGAACGCCGCGGCCGCAGGCAGTCGCCGATTCGGTTGCACTTCCACTTGCAGGCATCACCGTTCTTGACCTCACCGCATGGTGGGCAGGTCCAACGGCCGCAGGAATGCTTGCCACGCTTGGCGCCGAAGTCATTCACGTTGAATCAACCCGGCGTATTGATGGCATGCGAACAGCGGGCGGCATGTTCTACAGCCGACCTCAGTGGTGGGAGTACAGCGCGTTCTTCTTGTCGGCGAATACCAACAAGTACGACGTCACCCTTGATCTCGATCGCCCGGAAGGTCGGGCGCTGGCGCTAGAGCTGGCTGCCAAGGCCGACATCGTGATCGAGAACTTCACGCCTCGCGTCGTTGAAGCATTCGATCTCGACTGGGATGTCATAAAGAGTGTGAACCCGCGAGCGGTGATGGTGCGTATGCCTGCGTTCGGCCTTGATGGCCCGTGGCGCGACCGCCCCGGCTTTGCTCAAACCATGGAACAGATCACTGGTCTGGCGTGGATGACTGGTCACCCCGAAGATCAACCTCGAATTCAGCGTGGACCTTGTGACCCCAACGGCGGATTGCACGCTGCATTTGGTGCGCTCATCGGTTTGCAGCATCGCGACCGCACCGGTGTGGGTTGTCTCATTGAGGCTCCGATGTTTGAAGCGGCGATCAACGTCGCGGCCGAACCTGTTATCGAATGGACTGCTCACAATCTCCGGGTTGAGCGAGAAGGCAACCGCAGTCCGTATGCCGCGCCGCAGAACTTGTACGCATGTGAAGGCTTTGAGAATTGGTTGGCCGTTTCCTGTGCGACTGACGAGCAATGGAAGTCCCTGGCAGCAGTGATCGGTCATCCCGAGCTTGCTGACGATCCATCGTTGGCAACCCTTGTCGACCGGCGACGTGAGCATGATCGACTTGATGTGTTGATTGGGGAATGGGCCGCGCGGCAAGAGCTGAGCGCAGCGGTCGCAACGCTTGTGGCCGCTGGTGTTCCTGCCGCCGAAACTCGAGACAATCGACGGTCTTCGGGCCATCCGCAAAATGTTTTCCGTGGGTACTGCGAAGACGTCGATCATTCAGTCGTGGGCATTCATCCGACCCCGACGCTTCCGTTCCGATACGGCAGCGTCGACCACTGGGTGCGTCGACCGGCTCCGACGCTCGGTGAACACAACAAGGAAATTCTTGGCGGGATGCTTGGGCATTCCGATGCAGAACTTGCTGAACTGGAAGAGAAGGGCATCATCGGCGATTGGCCGATGGGCATAGAACGCTAAGTATCCATCGCTGGAAATTGTTTTAGGAGAACTCGACCATGACTGATCTTTTCGATACCTACAAAGTGATCGACGTCGATACGCATCTCACCGAACCGCCAGACACCTGGACGCGTTCGTTTCCGGCGTCGCTTCACGACAAGGTTCCTCACATCGAGCGAATCGATGGTGTGGATCAGTGGATGGTGAGTGGCGAACGAATCGGTGCTCCCGGTTACTACTCAATGGCCGGTTTCGACGGCATCATGCCGATCAGTACGCCGAAGACGTTCGACGACATTCATCCAGCAATGTTCGACGCAAAAGCGCGTTTGGCGTTCCTTGATGAAGAAGGTGTCGACGCGCAGATCCTCTATCCCAATGTGGGTGGATTCGGCAACGGATACTTCCTTCGTCTCGGTGATCGTGAACTCGTTGCACAGTGCGTGCGTGCCTACAACGATTTCCTCACCGACTGGTGTAGCGCCGACCCTGCTCGTTTGATTCCGATTTCCGCAGTTCCGTTTTGGGATCTCGATCTGGCAATTAGTGAAATCGAGCGTTGTCTCGACATGGGCCACAAGGCCATCAACTTCTGCAACCAGCCGCAGGACTATGGCCAGCCGCCGTTGGCCAGCAAGCACTGGGACCCGATTTGGAAGACGGTGCAGGATGCAGGTGTGCCGGTGAGTTTCCACGTTGGTGGCGGCTCGATGGGAACACTGTTCGAAGACACCGCCAACATGGGTTGGATGACGAACTTCGCCAAGGTGTCGTCGATGATCTTCATGGACAACATGCGTTGTATGGCTGATCTCATCTTTGGTGGCATGTGTCATCGATTCCCGGAACTCAAGTTCGTTTCGGTCGAGTCGGGTGTTGGCTGGTTGCCCGGAGCGCTTGAAACCTTCGATTGGCAGTGGAACAACGGTGGGGTTCGTGACGAACACCCTGAATACGAACTGACTCCCAGCGAATACTTCCGTCGCCAGCTTTACGGTTGCTTCTGGTTTGAACAGCATTCGGCCCTTGCAGCAATCGAGGTGCTTCCCGACAACATCATGTTCGAGACCGACTATCCGCATCCCACGTGCATGCACCCTGGTCCGCGCACGGCGGCCACACGTCCGCGCGAATATGCGCAAGAACTGCTCGGAGGTCTTCCGGAAGATGTCATCCGTAAAGTTCTCTACGAGACTGCAGCCAAGGTCTACGGCATCTGATGGTCGCGTCGGTTGTGCCACCTGAGTTTGGTTCTGCGTTTGTCATTTCTGAAGTACGCGGCCGAACACTTCATTTGCGTATTGACCGCATTGAACGTCGCAACGCGTTCACTCAGGACATGTATCGGGCGTTGAAGCGTGCAGCTATCTGGGCCGACGGGCAGCCCGAACTCGATTCGGTGTGCCTTACGGGAACCGACAAGTGGTTTGCCGCTGGTGGCGATATGGCTGGCAAGTCAGAAGACCCCGAGGGTCTTGCGAATGAATGGGACGCCACCGACAATTTCCCGTTCCGCCACATTGAACGTTGCCGCAAGATCTGGGTGGCTCGTATTAATGGCCTGTGTCATGCCGGCGGACTCGACCTAGCGTTGCATTGCGATGTGGTGATTGCTTCGGCCGATGCACGGTTCCGAATTCCTGAACTCCTGCGCGGGATTCCTGATCCGTTTATGTCTGCCCGAATCGCCGAAGCCATTGGCATCGCAAAGGCGCGGTATCTCTTCTTCACGGCCGCCGAGATTTCTGCAACCGAAGCCGACCAGATGGGGCTCATCGGCAAAGTGGTCCCTCATGACGAACTTGAGGCCCACACTGCATGGGTTCTCGAGCAGATTTCTCTCACTGGCCCTGAAGCGCGTGCCGCAATCAAACGGGATCTCAACGCCCGTTTGCCCATGTCTGACACCGGTCTCTTTCATCGAACGATGATGAGCCCGGAAATGGTCGAGGGAATGCGGGCATTTGTCGAGAAGCGTCCTGTCGATTGGCCGAGGGGCTGACAGAGAGACCCAGTCGGTCGCCGGTACTGTTGGGCTTGGGATGAAGAAGCTGATTCAGTTCGGGGCCGCGATTTTCAGCGGGGGCGTCATCGTCGCTGTGGCGATGGCAATTCTCATTCCCTCGGTTGCCCGAGTCGCTTCTGCCGTCGAGGGTGGCGATGGCGCCATCGACGTTTCCCAGTTTCAAGACTATGCGGTTCGTTCTCAGGTGTTTGCATCAGATGGCTCGCTAATCGCGTCACTGCATGCTGCAGAAAATCGTGACCCAGTTCCGCTGTCGGCGATGCCCGACACCATCAAAGATGCTGTGCTCTCCGTCGAAGACGCACAGTTCTACGAACACATTGGCATCAACCTCCGCGGTCTGTTTCGCGCACTGGTCGAGAACGTTCAATCGGGCGAAGTTGAGCAGGGCGGTTCAACAATCACTCAGCAGCTCGTGAAGAAAGCATTGCTGAGCGATGAGCGCGTTCTCAATCGCAAGACCAAAGAAGCCGCGCTTGCGATTCGCCTCGAAGGTCAGGTGACAAAGGACGAGATCCTCGAGCTGTATCTCAACACTGTCTATTTCGGTAACGGCGCTTACGGCGTTCAAGCCGCGGCGGAAACCTATTGGGGCAAACCCGTTGCCGAGCTGACCTGGGCCGACAGCGCACTGCTGGCATCGTTGATTTCAAACCCCGTGGGCAACGATCCCATCTTGCATCCCAAGAAGGCGAAGAGTGAGCGCAACCTTGCTCTCGACCGGATGGTGGACAACGGCGTGATCACCAAGGCGCAAGCCGCCGAGTTCGACGCATTGCCACTCCCCGTTGGCCGCTGCACCGGGGTTGTGGCGGGCTTCCGACCCACCGATTGCGGCGCGATTACACAGCCTCCAGAAGAGAGTTACTTCGTTCAAGAGGTGCGTCAACAACTTCTTGCCGATACTCGCCTCGGCGCAACCTACGAAGAGCGCTACGCGCAGGTCTTCGGCGGTGGTCTCAAGATCTACACCACGCTTGACCCGATTGCGCAGAATGCTGCCCAAGACGCGCACGACAACACCTTTCCCGCGAATGTTCGCTCGGAAGCCGATTCCAAAGGAATCACGACTGCAATGGTTTCGGTTGAATCGGCAACGGGAGCCGTTCGTGCTCTCGTCGGCGGGCCCGGGTTCGCCGATTACAAGTACGACATCGCCACACATGAGCCGGGTCGTCAGACCGGTTCAACCTTTAAGACCTTTGTGCTCCTGACAGCGCTGGAACAAGGCGTGTTGCCTGATGACACCGTCGGCGGAGGCGGTTCATGGCCAAACCCCGGCAGTACGCCCAATCCCTATGTCATCACCGGTGGTGGCGGAACGCTCAATGGCGTGACGGCGTCGTCATCGAATGGTGCGTTCGTTCGTCTTGGTCAAACTGTTGGTCTCGAAAACGTGATGTACACCGCGCAGCGACTTGGCGTGAGCAGCCAGTTCGATCCACGTGCGAAGTCAATGCCGCTTGGCGTCTTCGACGTGACGCCGCTCGAAATGGCCTCGGCGTATTCGGCGATTCCAAATGGCGGAGTTCGCGAGCCTTCGTATTTCATCGATCGCGTTGAAGACCGCACGGGCACAGTGTTGATTCAGCATCAAGCGAATCCGACTCGTGGCGTGAGTTGGCAGAGCGCATGTCTCGCCACGCAGATTCTTGCCAACAACGTTCAGAACGGCACCGGTACCAATGCTCAGCTGAATGGTCAGCCTGCTGCAGGGAAGACCGGAACCACTGAAAGCAACTCAAATACGTGGTTCGTGGGTTTCACCCCACAGCTCACAACTGCGGTCTGGATGGGTATTCCTGCCGAAGGCACCAAGCCCATGGGCAATCTTGGTGGGCGCGAGCAGTTTGGTGGTTTGTGGCCAGCAACGATCTGGCACAACTACAACCAGGCCTACATTGACGAGGCGAAGCCGAAGAGAGCGGAGTGGCCGACCTGTGCCCCTCCAACAAGAGCGGGCAAGCCTGCGTCTGGTTCTAGTGATCCCTACGGCATTCTGAATGGCGCTACGCCAAAGGTTGAAGAGACCACCACCACGACCACGGCTCCGTCCACAACGACCACCACACGTCCTAGGTCGACGACTTCGAGCACCACTACTACGACTCGAGGTCCGACGACTTCTACAACGACAACCACGACGCTTACTCCGGGTCCAAACTGATCGATGCGACAGCAGGGGCACCAACGCGTAAGGCTGTGCCCATGAGTGATCTTGAGCGGCTCCTGGATCTGCAGGCCAATGACACCGCCGCCGACCAATTGCGTCACCGGCGCAAGGTCTTGCCGGAGCGTGAGACGTTGGTTGAACTCGATCGTAAGGAAAGTGTGCTGCGGGCAGAGGTGGCAGAGCCACAGGCCGAGCGCGACGGCTTGGCTCGCGATCAGAAGCGACTCGAAGACGAGATCGCAACCGTTGAAGGAAAAGCAGCACACGTCGAGAAGCAGCTCTACGACGGATCGATGACCTCGCCGAAGGAAGCTCAGGCCCTTCAGGCCGATCTCGAATCACTGAAACGTCGGCAATCAACGCTTGAAGATGAAGTGATTGAACTTATGGAGCGAATCGAACCGCTCGATGAGCAACTTTCAGCATCGGTTGTAGCGCTTGGTGCGATCGATGCAGAGCGAGAGCAGGTCAAGGCCTCGCTTGCGTCATCTGAGAATGTTGTCGACAGCGAACTCGCGGAAACTTTGGCGGCACGGCAAGCTCTCGTCGATGCGGTGCCCGCAACATTGATTACTGAATACGAGCGCATTCGTGGAGGCGAGGGCGGTATCGGTGTCGCCCGTCTTCAGGGAGCAACCTGCATGGGCTGTCATATCTCTATGGCCGCGGCCGAGGTCGACGTCATGAAGCGAATGCCCGCTGATGAACTCGCATACTGCCCCGATTGCGGGAGATTGCTCGTCCGATGATTCTCTGGTTCGCCGGAGTCAGTTTCGTGTTCGTGTGGTGGGTCTTTCGAAGCCCGGCACTTGATTACCGACTGGTGATGCTTGGAGCAGTTCTTCCCGTCGGCGAGTTCTTCCTTGGCGGCCCGCGTGTACTGCACGCGTTACTTGCTCCCGTTGCACTCTTGGGCATCTTGATGCTGGCAACACAGAAGCGCCGCTTAGTGCGTCGCCGATGGATTGGTATCCCTATCGGCATGATGATGCATCTTGTCCTTGATGGCATCTGGGCCCGACCCGAAGTGTTTTGGTGGCCATTCTTTGGACTCGATTTTGGAACCGAAGGGCTGCCGGAACTCGGTCATCCGATTGCAGTCACGTTGTTGTTCGAGTTCGTCGGTCTTGGATGTCTCGTGTGGGCATGGCGTGCGTTTGATTTTTCGAATCCTCAAATTCGCGAGCGATTCTTTCGCACAGGCCAACTGTCGCGTTCGGTACCCAAACCTCCAACCTGTTAGGTCACCTCATGCTTCATATCGTTCGTCACGGTCGCACCGAACACAATGCGTCGGGTCTGTTGCTTGGCCGGATTGATCCGCCGCTCGACGACCTTGGTAGGGATCAGGCCGCCGCGCTTGCTGCTGCGATTGGTCCGGTGGATCGGTTAATCACGAGTCCGCTGTTGCGAACACGACAAACCGCTGAGGCATTCGGTATCGAGCCAGTCGTCGACGAACGATGGATCGAACTTGATTACGGAGACTTTGACGGAGTGCCGCTTTCTTCGGTCGAGCCCGAGATCTGGAAAGCGTGGCGCACCGACGCTGATTTCTCTCCGCCCGGTGGAGAATCGCTTCGCCAACTCGGTCAGCGCGTCTGTGAAGCGCTGACCGACTTAGACCGAGCCGAAGATAGTGATCTGACCACGGTCGTGGTTACGCACGTGTCACCGATCAAGGCCGCGGTGTGCTGGGCACTGGGTGTCGATGATCTTGTGTCTTGGCGTTTATGGGTGGCAACGGCATCGATTACGTCGGTCGCCGTCGGTGGCGGTCTTCGGGCCGTGCACGGGTTCAACGACATCGCGCATCTTCGGGCAGCAGGGTTGGCTGACCGCTAGCGTCACCGCAGCAAACACCCTCTGAAAGGACATCCAATGACCATCGTCATCCGAGGAACCCTTCCCGTTCGTCCCGACAAGCGCGACGAAGCAATCGCTGCGTTCATTGCTGTGTCCGAGGGTTCTGAATCTGAGGCTGGTTGCCAGGTCTACCGATTCTCTGAAGATGTCCGCGAGCCGAACACGTTCATCATCACTGAACATTGGGATGACGAGGCTGCTCTCGGCGGCCACTTCCAGACTCCGCATATGGCGGTATTCACTTCGATCGTTGGCGATCTTCTCGCTGGTGCACCCGACGTGGTGAAGTATCAGGTCAGCAGCTTTGGACCGCTCCACGGCTAGTCCGAATGCGTGGGACCATCGCGGGATGAAATCCACGACGGCGTCGTTCTGCGGGCTATTGGGAGCGGTCGCGTGTGCAGCGCTTTTCGCTGCCAGTTGTGGAAACGGTGATGCGGCCGACGCAAACCCATCTACGAGCGTTGATGCCATCGAGTCGACGACAACGACAACGACTCCGCCTACGACAGCAACTTCGCTGAAGGTTTATGCCCCCACGGCGTTCAATCAGACCGACGCGCTGATGGTCGAACGAGTGAACTCGGCCGGCCTGTCGGGGGGCATGGTGCGCGTCGGGCGTGCCGATGGTTCCGTGATCCACGAAAAATCGATCGGTGCAGTTCGCGGCTCGACGTCCTTATCGGTGGCCTCATCGACAAAGTGGCTCACGGCAGCAACGTTCATGACGTTCGTTGATCAAGGCACGATCACGCTCGATGACAACATCGCGAAGTGGCTTCCAGAGTTTTCGAACGACGATCCACCCGTGACAGCTCGGCAACTGTTGAGTCATACCTCCGGTGTTCGCGACAACAAGTGTCAGGCCGGAGGAATGTCGCTGAGCGCGTGTGTGAAAGCGATTGCATCGTCTGCCCGCCAGTTTCCGGCCGGGTCGAAGTTCTCGTATGGAAACTCTGACTTCCTTGTTATCGGTCGCCTCGTGGAAGTACTTGGCGGCGCCGACTTCGCAACGATTGTGAATCAGCGGATCACTGGCCCGTTGCAGATGAACGCGACCACATGGCCGGGAGCGCCGTCGATGGCGAATGCTGCATTCGGTGTGCGGGTAACGGTTGATGATTACGGCAAGTTCCTGCAGATGGTTCTGAATCGGGGCGAAGCAAACGAAACACGTGTTCTGAGTGTCGAAGCGGTTGATGCGATCATCTCGAATCAGGTTTCTGCCTACGACACCACGAATGACTTCTCTGTGGGCATAACGAAGATCCCGCGATATGGCCTTGGTGGGTGGCCCGATGTCGTCAACGAGTTCGGTGGAACTGTTGTCGTGAGCGGCAACGGCGGGATGGGTTTTTATCCGTGGGTCGATTACGCAACGAAGACCTGGGGCATCATCGGGGTGCAGGATTCACGTGGCGCACAGGTGGCGGTTCCGGCATCGCAGAAGGTGGAAGTAGAAGCTCGGAACGCTCTGTCCCGCTGATGGGGTTCTGAATTTCGGCTCGTGGTTGGTGGGATGAACCTGCGAGACTTCGGTCGTGAACCGTTGGGACTCAGAGCACGCCGATGCGCTCGCTGCTGGCAAGGGCTGGTACTTCGACCCCGATACGAGACTGATGGTGCTGACAGAGATCTCCCTCCTAGAGAGAGGTCACTGCTGCAGTTCCGGATGTCGCCACTGCCCGTACCCACTCAAAGCCACCGAATCAGACGGGCCTGAACCATCAGGCGAAGATCGGCACTAGCGCCGCAGGCTGTTCATCGGTGGGAACTACGGCAACCATCTGACGACACAGCAACTAGAGAAGATCCTGCGAGCCACCGGCTACGGACTGCCACCGGAGAAGCTCAACTAGTTTGCGCTTTGTCTAGGTTCGCACCCGTGAGAACCGCACCGTTCAATGTCGCTCTAGTCAAGATCGCGTAACTCAGGTTCGCATTGGTTAGGTTTGC
>JBIIGP010000278.1:0-2727 GCA_044236415.1 Acidimicrobiales bacterium
GGATGACATCTCGCTCGTGATCCACGCTGATCCGCCTATGGAGCACAAGGCATACCTCCATCGTTCTGGACGCACAGCACGCGCCGGAAACGAAGGAGTGGTTGTCACGCTCGCAACGGAATCGCAGCGCAAGGACACCGATCAACTCATGCGTAAGGCGGGCATCAAGCCCACCATTACAAAGGTTCGCCCCGATTCACCGCTACTGCAGGAAATTGCTCCCGGTCAGCGACTGAAGAAGAGCGCATCAGAAGTGAAGGCATTGCTCGATGTTCCGGAACCGGCCAACAAACCTGGGGGTCGACCGAATTCGCGTAAACCGCGTTCGGAGACCCCCACGGCCACCGGTCGTCCGCGTCGCGCTGGTTCAGGTCGTGGACGCAGCGGCGCTGGTGCTGGCGGGGGATCGGGCTCAAGCGCCCGTTCCGGCTCAGGTTCCAGTGCGCGATCAGGCTCTGGTGGCGGTTCCCGCTCAGGTGCTGGCTCAAGCTCACGTTCGGGTTCGGGCTCAGGTGGCGGCGGGCGTTCCTCGGGCGGCGGCGGTTCATCTGCCGGTTCCCGTCAGGGTTCGAGCCGATCCGCGGGTCGACAGGGCGGCCGCGCCCGATAGGCGCGATGATTCCCACATGAATTTTTTCGAAGCGACCATGGCCATCGGCGCAGCCGAGAAGCTTGATATCGAAACAGCAGAACTCCTCATTCGTGTCGAGAACAGCGGCGACGTGCTTTACAACGAACTCGCCTCACGACTCAACAACGAAGAGGCGGCCGACCTCCTTCGCAAGAACGGTCGTGAAGAAGTTGGCCACGCTCGCCGAATGATGAAAGTCCTGTCGCTCAAGCTCGGCACCGAGTACGTGCCTTCGGCCGAGGTGCTTGAAAAGTTCGAGGTCGATCTTCCCGATTCCCTCGATGCCTCATCGCTGCCGATGATCGTTGAAGGCGAACTTCAGGGCGACATCGGCTATCAGAAGTGGGCCTCCCACGAGACTGATCCCGAAATCATCGAACTCTTGCTTCGCAACGGCCGTGAGGAAACCAAGCACGCCGAGCGGATCAAGCAAGCCATCGAAATTCTGGCAGCGGCTGAAGCTGCGCAGTAGCGCAACCATCCATACGCCAACTCGTCGCAGTACCTGCTCTCTATGGGGCAGAATCACATTCCACTTAGGGGAGGACATGACATGGCACTGACCATGATGCGTTTCAATTGCATTCAGCCCGGACTCGAGCCAAATGAGATGGCCGATCGTTACAACGCCATGCTCGACATGGTGCAGGTTCTTGATGAACTTGGCGGCGGCATGGTCACGCTCGAAGAGCATCACGGCGCCGAGAACGGTTGGAGTTCCTCTCCGCTCACAATGGCTGCAGCAATTCTCAGCCGTACCAAGAACGTTTCCGTTTCTATTTCTGCGCTTCTCGTTCCGCTGCACGATCCGTTGCGCATTGCGGAAGACATTGCGGTCATCGACCTCATGTCCAAGGGCCGACTCACTGTCATTGGTGGTCTTGGCTATCGCCCCAGCGAATACGCAGCCCACGGTAAGTCATGGGCCGATCGCGGAAAGATCATGGACGAATGTGTCGACGTCATGCTCAAGGCATGGACTGGCGAACCATTCGAATACCGCGGCACCACCGTGCAGGTCACGCCGCGTCCGTTCACGCAACCACACCCGATGTTCCTTCTTGGCGGAACCTCGAAGCCCGCTGCACGTCGCGCTGCGCGCTTTGGACTTCCCATCATGTGGGCGGCCCCGGTTCCGGAGATCGAAGCGCACTATTACGAAAAGTGCGCTGAATACGGCACCCAGGGTTTTGCCATGGCTCCGCCGGAAGATTTTCACCATGTCTTCTTCGCGGAAGACGTCGATGCTGGTTGGGCCGCCATGGGCGAGCACATCCTCCACGAAGCAACGACCTACTCCTCATGGCAGACCTCCGACATCAAGTCCTCGGCGCACTCACACGCTAAGACTGTCGGCGAACTTCGTGAAGAGGGTCTCTACCAAATCATCTCGCCGGCCCAAGCAGTCGAAGAAGCCAAGGCCGCAGGCGATTTCGCCGTCTTTGCGATGCACCCGCTCTGTGGTGGCATGCCGATTTCGGAAAGTTGGAAGCAGGTCGACCTGCTTCGCAACGAGATCCTTCCCGCACTGGCCTAGGTGATTCCGGCGGCAGCGATGCCGCCGGAGTTGTACCTTTCAGGAACTGACACGTCGATCCATCGGGGGAAGTTATGAGCAAGAACAACTGGGGCCGTTGGGGCGCCGACGATGAGCGCGGTGCGCTCAATCACCTCACTCCTGAGGTCATCAAGGCCGCCGCAACCTCAATCACCACCGGCAAGGTGTACAGCCTTGGCATCCCGATTCAGGGCCATGGTGTTCCGTTGCTTGATTACCGCGGTACGCCGATGCGGCTCACACTGCAGGACGGCACCGACGACGGAATGTTCGCCGTCTACGGCGCGCAAGATGGCACCGGCGCACACGAAGACGTGCTCGTCATGGCCTCGCATACGACCTCACACATGGATGCACTCATTCATGTGTATGAAGATCACAAGCATTACAACGGCGTGCCTTTCAGCGAGATGCGGGCGCTTGGTGGCGCCGCCAAGCTCGGCATCGAAAAGGTCGACAGCTTCGCGGCACGCGCAGTCATCCTCGACATCGTGAAGCTCAAGGGTGCAGACAAGTGGCTCGAACCCGGCACCATGAT
>JBIIGP010000052.1:0-10619 GCA_044236415.1 Acidimicrobiales bacterium
GATTCGGTTCACGAGTTCCCCCAGGTAAGCCAGTTGCCCGACGTTAGGTCTCTCAGAGCCCTCCGTGGAAACGCCCGGGGTCGCCGCCCATTACTGTTGTGCCAGCGCAGTCGCCCAAATCGCGGCTCGGAACCTTATGGGGGAACCATGGCAGATCTCGTGATTCGAAACGGACTCATCGTTGACGGAACTGGTGCTCCCGGCGTGGTTGGCGACATCGCGATCACCGCTGGCGTACTCACTCAGGTTGGTGGAACCGTCGCCGAATCCGGCGCAGAGGAAATCGATGCCACCGATCGCATCGTGACGCCGGGATTTGTCGACGTTCACTCGCATTACGACGGCCAGGTCTTCTTCGACAGCGCGCTCACCCCAAGCAACGGACACGGAGTCACCACGATCGTGTTTGGCGTTTGCGGCGTCGGTTTCGCACCGGCTCGCCCAACTGATCACGAAATGCTCATCACCACAATGGAATCGGTCGAAGACATCCCGGGCGATGTTCTGCGATCAGGCCTTCCCTGGACATGGGAATCGTTCCCCGAATTCCTCAATGCGGTCGAAGCAAACAGCTACGCAATGGACGTTGCTGCTCAGATCGGTCACATCCCTGTTCGCTCGTATGTCATGGGTGAACGTGCAATCGCCAACGAACCGGCAACGCCCGAGGACATCGCAGCAATGTCGGCAATCGTTCGCGAAGCAGTCGATGCCGGCGCAGTCGGATTCTCAACCTCGCGAGTCCTTGCCCACCGCACAGCAGCGGGCGATCCCGTTCCGGGAACCTTCGCCGCCGAAGACGAACTGTTTGGTATCGCCGGAGCAATGGCCGATACGGGACGACGAGTGGTCTTCCAGCTTGCGCAGGCTGGCATCGACGGCTTCGAGCCTGAATCCTCAGTTGCCGAGGTCGAGTGGATGCAACGCCTTTCCGCTGAGACGGGCCTTCCCGTTTCGTTCCTCATTCTTCAGACCGACGGTGCACCCGACCTGTGGCGTCAGCTCATGAACTCATGTGTTGAAGCCGAGGCTATGGGAGCGCATCTTCGCCCGCAGGTTGCGAACCGCCCATTCGGCATGCTGCTCGGTCTTCCCGTGCGACACCCGTTCATGAAGCGCAAGACGTTCCGTCGCGTCTACGACGAAACCTCCTCGTTTGAAGAACTGCGCGGGCGCCTTGCTGATCCCGAGATTCGCTCTGCGATCCTTTCCGAGGAAGACACCGAGTTTTCGGGAGATTCCTACGAGGGCATGGGCCTCATCGCCACCTACAAACCAGACATGGTCTACCCACTTGGCGATGACTTGGACTACGAGCCACTTGAATCCGATTCGCTCGCGGCCCGCGCCGCTGCTGCCGGTGTCGCCCCTCTCGATCTGTTCTACGACCTGATGCTGGAGCGTGACGGCGGAACGATGTTCCTCGTTCCGATGTTCAACTACGCCAACACGAATCAGGACGACATCCTCGAGATGCTCAATCATCCGGCGGCCCTTATCGGTCTCGGCGACGGCGGAGCGCATCTCTCCACCATCTGTGATGCATCAATGCCTACCTATCAGCTCTCGCACTGGGTAAAGGGCCGCGAGCGCGGACCGCGACTGCAACTCGAAGCTGCGATCAAGATGCAGACACACGACACTGCCGAGTTCTACGGCTTCGCCGACCGAGGCACTCTTGAAGTTGGCAAGCGAGCCGATCTCAACGTGATCGATCTCGAACGCCTCGCACTCACGATGCCGCGAGCAGTGAACGATCTTCCCGGAGGCGCGACCCGCCTCCTGCAGGATGCCGTTGGCTACGACGCCACCATCGTGAACGGCGTGATCACTCGTCGCAACGACACTGACACCGGCGCACGTCCCGGGCACCTCATTCGCGGCTCTCGCTGAACTGGGTCTGAGACCGGGACCAGACGCCCGAGATCAGACCACGAGATCAAACGCGAAGACGCCGCCCCAGTGGGCGGCGTTCGTGGTGTCGGAGGGGGGACTTGAACCCCCACGCCCTTTCGGGCACTAGATCCTTAGTCTAGCGCGTATGCCAATTCCGCCACTCCGACGTGGCTTTGCGGATTCGCCGAAGCGACCGCTTTGCGAGTCGTCAATCTAGCCGAACTCACCCCCTCTCTCGCCAACCGGCATCTCGGGTTGAGAATTGGTCGCCTTGATGTGCCAAAGAAGGCAGGATGGGCACCGAGTTCATACTGCCGTCGCCAGGAGCGAACCAATGATTGGAAAAGACAGTCGCATCATCGTCATTGGTGCGGGCCCGGGCGGCATCATCTCCGCATACCAATTCCGTGAAGCCGGCTACACCAACGTCAAGGTCCTCGAACGTGATGGTGACGTTGGTGGCACATGGCAGCGCAGTCGCTATCCAGGGCTTGGCTGCGACATCATGATTCACGCGTATTCGTTTTCATTCAATCTCAACCCGAACTGGAAGCGTTCCTACGCTCCCCAACCTGAAATTCTTGAGTACATGCGAGCAACGGTCGACAAGCTCGAACTATGGCCCATGATTCACCTCAACACCGGTGTCGCTGAGGCTCGTTGGCTCGACGAAACTGGCGAATGGACGGTCACCACCACGACTGGTGAAACACTCGCCGCCGACGTCGTCATCAGTGCCCAAGGAATGTTCGGAGACGTGAAGTGGCCCGACATTCCCGGACGCGACTCTTTTTCTGGGGATCTCGTCCATACAGGCGAGTGGCCCCACGACCTCGACATCACCAATAAGCGCGTCGCCGTAATTGGTGGCGCCGCAAGCGCAGTGCAGAGCATCCCGGAGATCGCGAAACTCGCTTCACAGTTGACGTCCTACCAACGCTCACCCCAATGGGTTCTTCCAAAGGAAGACTTCCCCATCCCCGCTGAGCAGATCGAAGAGTTCAACCGCAACCCGGAGGCACTCCAGGGCTACCGCGACGCGATCATGAACTACATCGGCCCCAACGCTCCGTTCAGCAACAAAGAGATTCTCGGCGGCGCGGAATGGGCCGGAGCCGTTGCAATCTCGGTTGTCGACGACCCAAAGACTCGTGAAGGACTCACACCCCACGTTCCATGGGGTTGCTTTCGTCCCCTGTTTTCGAATGACTACTACCCCGCATTTAACCGTCCCAATGTCGAACTCGTCACCGACGGAATTGACCGCATCACCCCCACCGGAATCGTCACCGCCGACGGCGTGGAACGAGAGTTCGATGTCATCGTTTGCGCAACGGGCTATGTCGTTGACAAGTTCGCTGCTCGAATTCCGTTTACAGGAATCGGTGGCCGAAGCCTCGATGATGAATGGGCCGACGGACCAGAGGCATATCTCGGCGTCACCACCACAGGATTTCCCAATCTGTTCATGTTGTACGGACCCAACAACAACGCTGGCTCACTCATCGAAATGGCCGAGTACGAAGTCGCCTACGTCATCGAATTACTCGCTCAGATGAATGAATCAGGCGCCGACTGGATCGATGTACAACGCGACGCAATGGACGCGTACAACGCTGAACTCCAACAGGGAATCGCCAATGTCGAGGTTTGGCATGCGGGATGTGGGCACTATTACGAAAGCCCTTCAGGCAAGATCGTTACGCAGTACCCGTTTTCGATGTTCCATTATCGGGACTCCGTCGCGAACCCCGACTTGAGTCCGTTCGAACTCGGGTACAAGTAGCGAGCTACAGACGACCGGCGTCGCGGGCAGCTTGTTCGGCTGCCGAGAGTTGCGCGTCGATAATCGCGAGCCCGCCATCCCAGAAACGCGGGTCGGCGAGATCGACGCCGACAATCCGTCCTAAATCTTCCGGAGACTTGGAGCCACCAGCTCGCAGCAGATCGAGGTATGCAGGCACAAACGCGTCGCCTTCAACTTCGTAGCGTGCATAGACCGCTAACGCGAGCAACTGCCCATAGGCATACGCATAGACGTATCCAGGTGAACCGATGAAATGGGGAATGTAACTCCACCATGAGCGGTAACCAGATGTGATCTCAACGGCATCGCCAAGCATGGCTCGCTGCGTACCCTCCCACGCGTCTGCGAAATCCTCGGTCGAAAGCTCACCAATCTCGCGGCGATGGGTGTGCACAGCGTTTTCAAATCGATTCATCGCGATTTGGCGGAACACTGTTGCGATCTGACCCTCAAGACTTTCAGCAAGCAGAGCAAGGCGGGCGTTCGGGTCAGTTGTCTCGGCGAGCAATCGACCAAAGGTCACCGTCTCACCGAAGACTGATGCAGTTTCCGCCAACGTCAGCGGGGTTGACTGATGGAAGACGCCTTGCTCTCGGGCCAAATACGCGTGAAGTCCGTGGCCGAGTTCATGGGCAAGGGTGAGCACATCACGACGGCGACTCGTCCAGTTGAGGAGCAAGAAGGGATGCGCACTGGGAACGGTGTAAGCGCAAAACGCGCCGGGCCGCTTGCCCGGTCGCACCGGCGCATCGATCCAGTTCTCATTGATGAAGGTGTTCACGACACCGGCTAATTCTGAAGAGAACGAACCGTAAGAGTCGAGAACAATGTCAGTGGCCTGCGACCACGAGAACTCCTCTTCTGCCGTTGCGATTGAAGCATTGCGGTCGTAATCGGCGAGTTTCTCCACACCGAGGAGTTGCGCCTTCAAGCGATACCAGCGTTGCGGAATGTCGTAGCGATCAACCACCGCATCGACAAGTGCCTGCACCGAGGAGTCACTTGCTTGGTTCGCGAGATTCCGACTGGCGACCCACGAAGAGTAGGAACGCAGACGATCATCGGTGGACTTATCTGCCATCAACGTGTTGAAAACATACGCACGAGTCCGCAAGCCGGGTTCGAGCGCGGCGGTGACTGCGTCGGCAGCGATTTGCCGCTCGGCGCGATCAGGAGAGCCGAGTCGGGAGAGCCCTTGTTCGAGACTCGTAGGTCCATCAGGAAGATCAACAACCACGGCCGAGGTCAGCTCGTCGAACAGACGACTCCACGCCGAGGAACTCGTCACGTCCTTCTCGGCGAGAATCTTCTCTTCAGGTTCTGTGAGCAAATGCGGGCGATAGCGACGCGCCGACTCTAGGTAGTAGCGGCAAAAGTCCAGCTCTGCAGATTCAAGCAGTACCGATGCTTTTGCTTCGGGCACCTCAGCCCACTCCAGTTCAAGAAAGATCAGACGCGTCGACAATTCCGTTGCTTGTTCTTGGAATTTCTGCATCGCCGCACCACGTGCCGGATCAGAGGTGTCAACCGAGAAGCGCAACGACACCCAGGAGCCGGCACGACCAAGACGATCCTGAATCTCACTAAGCGTCGACATCGCCAGCGCTAGCTCAGTTGCCTCAAGTTCACCTATGCGTCCACGCCACTGTTCGAGCTGACCCGTGAGCGCTTCGGCCTGCTCGAGGAGTTGGACGACACCTTCTTGACCCGCGCCACCTACAAGTGGATCAAGGTCCCAAGCGACGTCGGCGGCGTTGAGGTCAGCATCTTCGTGCACGGTCATGACCACACGCTAGGGAACCGCGAGGCCTCATTCCACCAGCGAGCGAAGAGTTTGCTTCGAGGACTCAATTTCATCAGCCAGGAGGCGCTCGAAAAGACCGGCACCGAACGAGCCCCCGTAGTGCAGACCCATCGTCAGACGGGTTCCGATCTCGATTGATTCAAGTTGGGCGTCAAGGACCCAAGACGAATGGCTGCGTCCGTCCACTTCTTCTCGTTCGAAACGAATATGGCCAGGCTCATCAATCGTGCGGATCATGCGCAGCCGCTTTGACCGGGCGATTGGACCGACCTTCGCTCGAAGTTCCACTGCCCACGCGTTGGGCTCGCTGCCCTCTTCGAGCTCTGCCCGCGGAACGATCGTGAGCCAACCGGGATAGCGAGAAAGGTCGCCGACCCAATTCCGCAATTGCTCAAGCGAACACGAGGCATCAAGAGTTGCGGTCAGATCCATGCGCCCATTGTGTCCTAAGTGCAACGATCAACGGTGACCAAGCAATCGGGCAACGTGCTCGGTGGTGGGACACGCGTCGAGAACTGCGGGCGTGTCGATCTGTACAACTGCGCCCTCATCGAGGACAGCGATGCGATCGGCCAATGCGAAAGCCTCTGATCGGTCGTGCGTGACATAAAGAGCCGTGAGGCCAAGGTCGACGATGAGTTCCCGAAGTTCCGACACCAGACGATCTCGCAGGACCCGATCAAGCGAACCCATAGGTTCGTCAAGCAGAAGAAGTCGAGGCGATGGCGCAAGCGTTCGAGCGAGGGCGACGCGCTGTCGCTCTCCCCCAGACAACGAGGCGACGTCACGCGCTCCGAAATCAGCCAGACCAACAAGTTCGAGGACTTCGGCCACTCGGATGGAACGATCGGGATTTGAGACTTTCGCCATCCGCAACCCAAAGGCCACGTTGTCCGAAACGGTGAGATGCGGGAAGAGTGCGTGCTCTTGAAACATCAAACCAACGCCCCTCAAGTGGGTGGGGGTCGTCGTCATGTCGACGCCATCGAGAATGACCGAGCCCTCCGAGGCAACATGAAGCCCCGCAATAACGCGCAACAGTGTGGTCTTCCCCGAACCAGATGAACCGAGTACGCCGATGACCTCGCCGGCAGTGACATCAAGAGAAATGTCGTGGAGGGTTTCGTCATCGTTTCGGCCATGGCGAGCACTCACATGATTCAGCGCAAGGTAGGAGTTACTCATCTCAGAACTCCGAAACACTGGCAGGACGAAAGCGGTCGATTACGAGCATGACGACAACTGTGAGCAGCATCAAGATTGTCGACATCGCCATAGCTTGCCCAAAGTTGTACTCCCCTGGTCGACCCAACGCCCGATAGATCGCAATTGGCATGGTGGGCCGGTCGGGACGAACCAGAAAAGCCGTTGCTCCGAATTCACCAAGTGAGACAGCAAACGCGAAACCTGCTGCAGCAGCGAGCGCTCGCCCAACGATCGGCACTTCAACGCTCAACCACACCCGGCGAGGAGAAGCTCCGAGCGTCGCAGCCGCTTCTCGCAGACGCGGATCGATTGATCGCAGCGCAGGAACCAGCAACCGCACGACGAACGGAAGCGCGACGACTGCGTGTGCAATCGGAATCAACCAGAGCGAAGATCGAAGGTTGAGTGGCGGCTCGTCGAAAACAATCAGAAATCCAAAACCCACCGTGACAGCCGAGGTGCCGAGCGGAATCATCAGCGCAGTATCGGTCCAGCGACTGAACCGCGTGTCGGAATGAGTGGAACCGTCACCAACGATTGCCCAGGCCGCGCAGAGACCGAGAACGAGAGCAATGACAGTCGCAATAGATGCGAACAACAGTGAGTTTCCTATCGCGTCGACTGGAGGCACGAAGGAAGTTGACCCTCCCCGGCTGTTGGTAAGTGCGCGATAGAAACCGAAACCCCACCCCTCCGGAGTCGCGAACGAGCGCACAACAAGAACGGCCAGTGGGGTCCCAAAAAGCACCGCAATGAACGCGATATTCGACCGAATGAACCAACGCTGTCGTGGAGTTTCGGCAGGTTTTTCGGTTTCGGTTGCGGAACGCTGATCGAACAGAACCGAACGACGACGCTGTGATCGCCCGAACCACACAAGGATCATGACGACGACCAGCAACTGAAGAAGCGCAAGTACTGCAGCGATATCAAGATGAAGGAACTTTGCGGTTTGATCGTAAATCTCAACCTCAAGCGTGCGGTGAGTACTACCGCCAAGGATCAACACGATCCCGAATGAGGTGAAACTAAAGAGGAAGACGATTGACGACGCGGCAGCGACGGATGATCGGATGAGTGGCCATGTGACCTCTGCAAACACCCGCCATGGTCGAGCGCCTAGTGCTCGAGCCGACTCTTCAAGTCGGGGATCAATCGTTGACCAAGTCGAACCAACGGTACGGACCACCACGGCGTAGTTGAAAAACACATGAGCAATGAGAATCGCCCACACCGTCCCACTTAGATTGACGCCAGTGAGTCCACCACTGCCGATGACGCCGAGCAAAGAAACTGCGACAACAACAGTCGGGAGCACAAAGGGAACGAGAAGCGCAGACCACAGCAGCCCCTTGCCACGGAACCTGTACCGAGCGAAAAGTGCGGCTCCCGGCAGTGCGACAAGCACGCAAAGGACCGTCGAGGCAATCGACTCCCAGATCGTGAACCAAAGGACTCTTCGCAACGTCGGATCAGCGACAACCTCACCGAAGGCTGAGAACTCCCATTCCCCGTCAGGTCGAAGTCCCCGAAGAAGGATCGCAACCACAGGCCACGCAAAGAACACCGCAAGGAAGAGCAGCGGTGGAGCAGCCGCCAGAATTCGCCACCAAAGGAATCTGCGGGAACTCGAGCTGACTCTCGAATCGGCTAGCGAAAGAGTGCGGACCACTGAGAAATCCACCGCTCCCTATTGGCTGCCACATCCGAATAAGGCAACGCCAGCGGAGCGTCAACTGGCGCCGTGTATTTCGCGAATGTGTCTGGCAAGGGCGTTCCCGTCACCACTGGGTAGACGTACATCTGTCCAGGAACATCAGCTTGAAACGAGCTGCCAAGCATGAATTCGATAAACGCCGCGGCCGCCTGCGGCTGGGAGGCCCCTCTGAGGATTCCGGCGAATTCCGTCTGGCGGTAACAGGTTTGAGTCACAACTCCGGTCGGCGATTGGTCTACGGGGAGGCTGGTGTCGGATACCTCTGCGGGCGGACTCGACGCATAGCTCACGACGAGCGGACGATCGCCCTTACCGCTCCCACCAGAAAAATTGGCGTAATACGCGGTTTCCCAGCTGTCGACGACGCTCACACCATTCGCTTTCAGTTGCTTCCAGTAGTTGAGCCATGCAGCTCCGTCAGTCGCGTCATCGCCGCCGCCGAATTTGGCAATGGTTGCGAGCATGAAGGCCAGACCCGGAGTTGATGTCGAAGGGTCTTCAACGACGAAATCATTCTTCACTGAAGGATCAACAAGCTCCTCGAAGGTGGAAGGAATCGGCAATCCGGAAGCCGAAAATGCTCCACGATCAAAGTTCACACAAACGTTCCCGTGATCAATCGGTGTTGCCATACCGGATTCATCAATCACAAAGGCTGGGTCAACATTCTCGAGACGCTCAGGGCGGTACTGCTGAAGGAGATCGCTACGAAGAACTGACCCAAGAAGGTTTTCATCGAAACCAAAGATGACATCAGCAACAGGATTACCCACGGTGAGAATCGCGGCATTTGTCATCGCAACCGCGTCTCCCGATGAGACCAACTCGACCCTGACGTTTGTCGCCGACTCAAACTCATCGAGGACAGATTGCGAGACCGCAAACGAGTCATGGGTCATCACTCTCAACGTGACTGAATTTTCGAAACGCGGAAGTGATCCGTCCACGAGAACCGGTGAAACCGACGAAGAAGTTTCGGATTTCTCGGAGGCACACGCGCTGCCTAAAACAGTCAGAGCGAGAAGGCCCGCAGCAATCAATCTTCTCATTTCATTTCTCCATCTTCAGTCATGAAAGTTCTGGACTAGGGCGGACTACAAGCACGGTGCCCTCCTCGATTGACACCGTTGCCTCGTGGTTGAGGAGGACGTTGCTCACGCCACGTGTGGTGCCCGCAGGCAATCGTTCGCCCCTCAGCGGATACTGGAGCCCTTCTGTCCGCACGCCTACAGCGTCACCGTGGAGCGGGAGGATCGTGACGACATCACCGGGATCACCGACAAATGTGACTCCTCCCCCGCCGTGCACGACTGACACGAGGGCGGAATCGAGGATCGCGTGCATCGAAACATGCGAGTAGGTCGGCGAGGAGATCACGAACGCGTTCGCAAACGACTGGTCCACCCGACCACCGTGCCCGCCGACGATCGTGATGACATCAGCGCCTTGTCTGATTGCCACATCAATCGCGAGTTCGAGATCAGTTGCATCCTTCACGACGGGATGTCGCTCGATCTTCACTCCTGCCGATTCGAGCTCATGGAGAAGCGTCTGTGGAATGGAATCGAAGTCTCCAACAGCGATGTCAATAGTGAGTCCCGCCGCCTTCGCGTGGACTGCCCCGGAGTCCGCAGCGATAACGAGAGTGCCTTCAGATTCAAGCGCCGCCGCCAAATTCACATCCGGGCGCACCCCGCCGATGATGATGATTGCGGCGCATGGTGTTGTGTCAACGAGTTCAGACATGTCAGGCGCCTAAAAGGGAGCGACACGAACGAGCACAACCAATGTGTGAACCGAAAACTTCCTTCGCCGGCATGACCCGGATCAGGTGCAACGGTCGGAAGAGATCGGCTCTTCCCTCTCAGCCCGGCCTCCCGGACTCCCGTGTTCGCTCCTGATCGTACACAGATCCGACCGCAAACTTGCGGATCAGCCCAACAGATTTCGCCGCAAACGCATACGCTCTGCGCATGCGTAGATCCATCTTCACCGAAGACCACGAACTGTTTCGACAATCGGTCCGCACGTTCATCGAGCGTGAGGTAACGCCGAATTTCGATCGGTGGGATCGCGACGGCATTGTCGACCGAGACCTCTTCACCGCGGCTGGTGGCGCCGGCTTCCTGGGCATTGACGCCCCAGAGCAATTCGGTGGCGGCGGAGTTGAGGACTTCTGTTACAACGCA
>JBIIGP010000279.1:0-2722 GCA_044236415.1 Acidimicrobiales bacterium
GGGATGCAGCAGGTGAAGATTCTCGAAATCGATCACGTTGAGATCGGCACGCTTCCCAACCTCAAGCGACCCTCGATCGCCAAGCCCATAAACGGTGGCCGTTTCGAGTGTCTGCATCCGTACCGCTGACTCAAGAGAAAGCCGAGGACCGCGGGACCGGTCCCGGACCCAGTGGGTGAGCACCATGGTAGGCATGCACGCATCGACGAGAAGGTTGCAATGTGCACCGGCATCGGAAACACCAAGGACAGATGCGGGGTGGGTGATCATGTCGTACACACCGTCAAGGCCTGCGTTGGCGTAATTGTTGATGCCCGCCATCATGAGTGCACGACCATCGCGATCGAGCATCCGGTCGTACATCATTTCCATCTCGGTAACGCCAGCTGCCGCAGCGAGCCCAGCAATGCTCTCTCCAGGGTCAGGCTCCTGGTCGATGAGCTCACTCATCGGAAAGATGATTGAAGCCCCGTTTTGAGCAAAAACGGAGATTCCCTCATAGAGCTCTCCGCTTGGCGGGAGATCTTCCTCAGAAAGAATCGCTTCTTTCACCTGTGGGTCACGAAGCCTCGTAACCAGTGCATCGAGATCGCCGTTGGATTCCTCTCGCACCTTTCGGAACGTTGGCCTGCGAAGAAACGCGTGCGAAGAGGTAAGACCAATGAGCAGACCTTGGCTCTTGGCTGAGACCTGAGGAATAACGAGCGCACCGTCTGATCGAGCCTCTAGAGAAAGGTCAAGGATCTCGCGATAGAGGTCGATGTTTGAAGGAATCTGATTAAGGATCATCAGCACCGGAATTGAAAACTCAGCGGACATTCGCCGCATCCAGTCGAACTCCTTGATGAGCATCTCTGGGTCAGAACTGACGACACCCAAGGGCGAGACTTCAAAAACGGCGTGGCCAAATTCGTGCATCGCGCGAGCAATTGCCCAGAGCTCATCGGTATCGGCATGGGTGCCAGGGACATAACTGCCATCAGGTGCCTGATGCGCGTAAGTGCGAGAGGACGAGAACCCAAGTGCTCCGGCTTCTAGTGCTTCGGTAACAAGGGATGCCATCTGGGCAGCATCTTCTGATGTTGCAGTGTGGTCACCGACGGCGCGGTCGCCCATTACCCACACTCGCAAGGCGCCGTGGGTGATTTGTGTCGCGACATCCATCGACCACTGACGTTTGTCGAGTGCATCGAGGTAGTCGGGGTAGGTGACCCAGTCCCAAGACATTCCTTCGGTGAGGGCAACCCCGGGTATGTCCTCGACACCCTCCATCAACTGGACGAGTTGCTCCCGACGCTCTGGCGCCACTGGAGCGAAGCCAACTCCACAGTTGCCCGCCACGATCGTGGTGACACCGTGCGATACGGACGGCTCAAGAATTTCATCCCAGGTGATTTGGCCGTCGAAATGAGTATGAATGTCGACGAACCCTGGAGTAACGAGTAGCCCGGTCGCATCGATCTCCTCTGCGCCTTCGCCAACAACGGTTCCGCCGACTTGGGTCAACATGCCACCCGTAACGGCAACATCTCCAATGAATTGAGAGCGGCCAGTACCGTCGACAATGGTGCCGTTACGAATCACCAAATCGTGGATGCTCATCAGTACTCTCCAACTACGAACAACGTCATGTCGCTGAGTCTTTCATCTCTTCAACTGCCAGGGTCTTCAAACCGTGAGTCGTACAGGAAGCTTCTTAACTCCATTGTTGAGATTGGATCTCACTCGCACAGGCTGACCGACGAGCTCAATCTTCGAGAATCTCTCGAGCAATTGTTCGAAAAAGACTCTTCCTTCGAGACGAGCGAGATGGACACCAAGGCAGAAGTGCTCTCCGATACCAAACGAAAGCTGGGGGTTTGGGGATCTCGTGATGTCGAAACGCTGAGCATCTGCGAAAACGGCCTCGTCTCGATTGGCAGATGTGTAATACATCGCCACCTTGTCGCCTTTCGAAATCTGTTTGCCACCAAGTTCGACGTCGTCGGTCGCAGTTCTGCGGAAGTAGTGCAACGGATTGAACCAGCGAAGAATCTCTTCCACCGCACCGGGAATCAACGACGGATCGTTCCGCAGTAGGTGAAGTTGATCCGGGTGTTCAAGAAGCGCCCAAAGCCCACCGGCGAGCATCGACACAGTCGTGTCGTTCCCTGCGGTGATCATCTGAACAAGCAAACTCCCGATATCGGGATCAGTGAGAAACCGGCCATCGAATTCTTGGCCGAGGATGACGTCCATGAGATCGCCCTGTGGGTCCATCTTCCGTCGCTCCGCAGCAAAGGCCATCCCATACATCGCCATCTGCATCGATGAGTCGGCGCTTCCCGCTTCGCTGAGGTCACCATCCGGGTTCAAGTCTGGGTCTTGACCGCTCGTATTCATCTGAGCGAGTCGATGAAGCCAATCCCAGTCCTTCTCCGGCAACCCGAAGAGACGGCCAATGACTTGCGTCGGCAACGGACCAACGACGTCATGAACGAATTCGACTTCGCGCGTCTCGGCGGCGCGATCAAAGATCTCTGACGTGATCGACCCGATCTGATCTGCCATTCCTGCAATCACACGTTGCGCGAATTCCGGAGCGAGCGGCTTGCGATAGGCGATGTGTCGCGGAGGGTCCATTGAAAGCAACATGTCGCGCATTCGAGCAAGACGATCGGGATCAAGGTCTTCGAGAACCACCCCTCCTGCCTCACAAGAAAACAGCAGTGGGTTGCGGGAG
>JBIIGP010000053.1:0-10573 GCA_044236415.1 Acidimicrobiales bacterium
ATCAAGGGTGGACGGCGCTGGATCATCGTTGGGTCAATGCTCTTGCGAGCATTACTTGCATTCTTCGTCGTTCGACACATGGATTCGCTCCTCTTCTATCCAGAGGCTTTCGGCATGCTCATCATGCAGAAGATCTATTCGATTTCGAAGAGCGCTGTCATTCCGAGCACTGTGCACAGCGACAAGGAATTGGTGCACGCCAATTCGAAACTCACGACGCTTTCTTCGATAGCGGTCGTGATCGCTGCGGTACCAGGGGGCATCCTCTATGCGATCGGTGGCGGCAAAGCCACGGTTGCACTCGGCGCAGTTGTGTTTGCCGTCGGCACGATTCTTGCGTTGCAGTTGCCACCGACCACGGTTGCTGCGGAACCAGAAGGTGAAGCCGAACGAGAAGAACTTCGTAGCGCTGGAATTACTCATGCTTCAACGGCAATGAGCCTTATCCGGGGCATGGTCGGCTTTCTTTCGTTCATGCTCGCATTCGATTTCAAGAATGCAGGAGCGCCACTTTGGCAACTAGGTCTTGTCGCCGCTACAGCGCAGCTGGGCTTCTTTTTGGGCTCGTTAGTAGTTCCTCGACTCCGACAAGTGACATCTGAAGAGCGGATCTTGGTCACGAGTCTGTTTGTCATAAGCGTGGCTGGGGTTATCACCGCGTTCATCGGCGGACTCGCGGGTGCAGCTCTGTTATCGATGATGCTGGGCGTGACAAGTTGCTCGGCCAAGCAAGCATTTGATTCCATTGTCCAGCGCGATGCCCCCGATGCAAACCGCGGACGGACCTTCGCGAAATTCGAAACGCGTTTTCAGCTGGTTTGGGTGATCGGTGCACTGCTGCCAATCATCCTGCCGATTCCGGCATCCCTTGGTTTCGGACTCATTGCGATAGCCGCATCGATCGCCGTGGCGCTTTACTTGGTCGGGTTGCGGAATGTTCGTGCGGGGCGCTTGCCTGTCCCTCGAAAGGGTGTGCTTCGTCGCCCAGTCGAGGTCGATGAGCGTCATCCGTCGTTTCAAGATGATCTTGATTCCACTCGAGTTGTCGATCGTGGATTCGCGGGCCCCGAAACCCCAACGCCATGGGGGCCACCGCTTGATCCGACTGATCCCACTGCGGCCGATATCGATATCGCTCCCCACGACGAGGCTCGGCGTTGGATGCGTCGCCCGACCGCCGCGGCTCCCGCTCCTGATTCGGCCGCTACTGCAGCGCCCCAGGTGCAGCCACCCAGCGATCCCACAAGGGTTGAGTGGCCGTTCCCCGAACTGTCCGCAGACCAGCCCCGTCCGGCGAATGATCATCGAGACGGCTTGCTGTTCGAACCTGATGCGTGGGAAGACCCCGAGGTCCCCGATGGTCCGCCGCCGATTACTTGATCAGTCAGGTAGTTCAATACGAGCAAGCCACAAACCTGGGGCTTCGAGCTCTGCGGGAGTCGGAAGCGTGCGTTCCGATTCCCAGAGGCGAACGAGTCCGTCGTTGCCTGCGCGTTCGACGATCCCGGCCACAAACGCTGCGCCACGGTCGTAGGTGGCTTGGGTGAGTTCAAGCCCGAACAATCTCTCGACGAAGCGGTCTGAATCGTCGGCCTCGACGCGACGGCGGCGAACCGCTTCAGAAATCATCGTGGTGTTTGAAAGTAATGAGGAACCGACAGCATCAACGATGTGATCGACATATCCCACCATCGCCGCGATGAGGGCTTCGAATTTGGGAAGCATGTCACGTTGTGCTTGCGATTGGATGGCTCCGAGAAGCAGCTCGGGATCGCCAAACATTGATTGCATGCCCGACATAGATGATGGATCGGACATATCGAATTCCATCGAACCGAGTCGATCTTCCAATGCATTTGGATCGGGTTCGAATCCGGCGGCATAGGCCGAGAGGAATTCCTCGACAGTTGCTCGGACATGCGCAATGCGCAGGACCGAATGCATCGCTATTTCCTGCGCGCAGACCCAGAGTCGAAGGTCGTCTGCGGGAATGCTCCACTCGGAAGCGAACGTTTCGAAATTCGCGGGAATGACCATCAAGTCATCTTTTGCTCTTCGTGGAACGGGGAGATCGTATTGACCAAAGGATCGACGCGATAAGTGGCCAATCATGGAACCGGCGGTCATGCCCATCATCATCGGTCCCATCATGGCCATGAGTGGGGCCATGAAACTGAGAGGGTCTGAGGGGTCCGGAGTTGTCGGCGGCGCGGGTGGTGTGAGTGAACTGGCGAGGCGCTCGAAAAGTGGACGCCAAGACTCAAGGGTGGTTGTGGCCCATTGCCCGCGAGTCACCGGCACGATCGAAACTCCAGTACCTCCGAAACTCGTGGGAAGTCCGGTGGCATTGCCGACATGGAGTTCGGCGATTCGCGCTAGTTGTTCAAGGCGGATCCGTTCAAGCGGGTCGACGTTGCCTTCTTCTCCGCCATCGGTAGCGATTGAGAGTGCGAGCTGGCGAGCGGCGTCCCATCCGATGGGGCCCTGCTGGGAGAAAAGCTTGGCCAGATCGCCGAAGAGCGGCATTCCTGACAGAGGGTTCTGCTCGGAGTTTTTGCCCGGTTCGTCGCCTGAGTCGGCGCCAGAGAAGGGGTCGGGGGGTAGATCGTCCACGACCTCAGGCTAGGCCCCGCCGAGGGGCATGACGCTTCGGGGGCCGGCCCGATGACGGTGACGTCAGACGCGCCATGATTGCGGTGTGGGAGAAATCGTGGTGGTCACCGGAGCCGATCTACCGATCGGGCGAAGAATGGTTGCTGCCGCGCTCGCGGAACCTGGCGTTGACCGTGTCGTTGCCATTGGGGCCCAACCCAGCACCCGACGTCTCGTAGGCGACGCTGAAGGTCCCGAACTCCTCATCGCCCCGTTTGCTCTCGACGATTCCCGATTGGCGTCACTTGTTGCTGGAGCGACACGAGTGTTCCTGACTGGCCCACGTTCGGGGCTCGACATCGATGGAACCGGTGGTGCCGACATCGATGTGGTTGCAACGCGATCTTTCCTTGCGTCGCTTACCCGAGTTGGGGCAGTGACAACGCTCGTTGTTTTGTCGTCAGCGCTCGTCTATGGAGCTCGAACTGATAATCCGATTCCGCTCACGGAGAACGCGCCGGTTCGTCCGAATGCCTCGATTGAGGCAGCTGTTGAGCGTGCTGAACTCGAACGACTGTGTGCCACATGGTCGAGGTCGCGCGGAGCCACCTGCGCGCTTGTTCGCCCTTGCATCGTTGTTGGTCCGGAAAACGAAAAGTGGTTGGCGCGTTCACCTTGGGCAACGGCTGGTCTTCAAATAAGTGGTGTGGTCGCCCCGGTGCAGTTTGTGCACCTTGATGACCTCACGACTGCTCTTGTCACTATTTGTCGTTCACGAGTTGACGGACCAGTGAACGTCGCGCCCGATGGTTGGCTCACGGTGGATGAAGTTCGCGCGCTCAAGGGGCCCACTGCACGAGTTCGTGTGTACAAGCCTTTCGCCTACGTGTTGGCTCGAATCGGCAAGTACTTCGGTGTTGCCCCCGGCGATCCCGACGCTCTTTTGGCTGGTTCGGGACCATGGGTTGTTGCCAACGATCGCATTCGATCCTTGGGCTGGGAACCCACGTTTCGAAACGAAGAGGCCTACGTTGACGCCGACAGTGGCGGCATTTGGGCTCGGGTCACTCCGCGCCATCGTCAGCAATTAGCGCTGGGCGGTGCGGCCGCGGTGGTGCTTGGCGTTGTAATTGGGGCGGTCTTCCTGATCCGCCGCCAACTCAACTCCGATCGATGAGTTTGGCGAACGTCTTAGCTGCGACGCCGTTGCGGACATAGCCGATCGTGACGGTGTCGTTGGCGGCGTGGTCTCGGAGCGCAACGACAAGGGCGGAACTCGTCGCCAGATTCGCCTCACTTAACGAAGTAATGCGATCGCCGGCGATAAGGCCAGCCCGATCTGCAGGGCCATTGCGCGTAACTGATTCGATGGCTGCGCCGCCCTCGGGAGCATCAGTTGTCATGACGCCAAGCCATCCGTGATGAACAGAACCAGTTTCGATGATGTCGTCGACGACGTGACGCGTCCATGCAACCGAGTGTGCGAAGGAATTGGTAGCGCTGGGCAGAGCGAGCGTTGATGGAACAGCCGCAAGAGCTGCCGATTGAGCCACTCCCGCTGCGCGAGATGTCAACAAGCCGATCACTTCGCCCGCCTTTGTGCAGAGAACTGCGGAATCGGTTGGGGGTTGAACATCGATCGCGGAACCGATCATGTCGTGCAATGTGGATCCATCGGTTGTGTCAAGACGCACCCCGACAGCGTGAAAGATCGCGGATGCAACCCACGATCGGTTGTCGGTGGGGGTGCGGCCGACAACGAAGACCATGTCACCTTGCGCAACAGAATCGATGTCGCCAAATGATGGAGTGGGAAGTCCGGAACCTTCAATATCGATGACCGCAAGATCGTCAGCCGGGTCGGTACCGACGATGGTCGCGTTAAACGCACGTCCATCGGCAGTGGTGACAGTGAGTGAGCGCGCGCCTTCAAGCGGGTCGGAAGCAGTGACCACATGACCATCGGAGCGGATGATGAGCCCGGTCACGACGAACGAGCTGGATGCACGGTCAACCTTGATCTGAACAATCGCGGGTGCAACAGAGGACAGAGCGGTTTCGGGGAGTGCCTCGGCTGCAGGCCCGACGGCGAACTCGGTTTCTTGGGGCGCACGGTTGGATGAGCCGAGAATGCCAAATGCAGCGATACCGGTAGTGGTCGCAATGAGACCGATTGCGACCACTGCGAAGAATCCCGTCCGTGACGAATATCGGCGTTTCGCTCGAGACGAAATCGGGTTTGGGCCCGCCATCTCCGATGGGTGACGCCATAATCGGTCGTCTTGGGGGAGTGGGGGGACGAACCCGGCATCGTCATCCGGGTCATCGAGGAACGGCATGGGGGCGAATGTAGTGGTGGGCCCCGCAGAGTTAGCCGCGGCCCCTACTACGATGGGCAGCCGTGACTCTTCAACCACCCACCACCGACGATTGGGTCGCGCTTACCGACCAATCGCTCGAGGTCGGGCTCGCAGCCGATTGGGTTGCACTCCCAGGCTGTGGCGCCGTGGTGGTTTTCAGTGGTTTGGTCCGTGACCATGCCGATGGCTCGACTGGCGTCACTCATATCGATTACGAGGCCTGGGCCGAACAGGTTGAGCCTCGCCTTGGCGTCATTGCCGATCAAGCTCGTCAGCGTTGGCCCGAGTTAGGGCGAATCGCCATCTGGCATCGCGAAGGGCGAGTACTCCTGAGCGAGTCATCGGTTGTTGTTGCGGTATCGGCACCCCATCGCGGCGCCGCATTTGATGCCTGCGAATTCGCAATCGACACGCTGAAAGAATCAGTACCGATCTGGAAGAAGGAATTCTTCGACGGTGGTTCGCAATGGGCGCGCGCCGCACAGCACATCGCCGACGTAGACGATCGCGGAGTTCTCGCATGAGTGGCGTTGCTTTTCTTCTTCTCGCAGTTGTTGTGGCTGCCATTGGTTCGCTCATTGTGTGGATCCGTCATCGCAAGCCCACGCACTTCATGGCAAGCGTTGACGACTTTCAACGCGAAATGGATGCCTTAAGCACTCCGCCTGTTCCTTCAACTCCGCCACGCCCAGTGCGCGGAGTGCAAGACGCGGAAAAGCGTCGATTGGGTGGTCGTTGATATGGCACGCGATATTGCGATTGACCTCGGAACCGCAAACACACTCGTCTACGTTCGCGGCGAGGGCATTGTCCTCAATGAGCCTTCAGTAATTGCGCTGAATAGCCGCACACAAGACGTACTTGCGATGGGTCACGAAGCGTGGCAAATGATTGGGCGCACGCCTAGCTACATCGTTGCGGTCCGCCCACTTCGAAAAGGTGCAATCACCGACTTCGAAGTTACTCAGCGCATGATCCGTCTGCTTCTTCAGCGTGTTGGCGTCAACCGATTCAATCGCCCCCGTGTTGTCATTTGCGTTCCTTCTGCAATTACCGCTGTCGAACAGCGCGCGGTTACCGAAGCTGCTCGTCGTGCTGGTGCAGCTGAAGCGCACCTCATCGAGCAGCCCATGGCAGCGGCCATCGGTTCAGGTCTTCCCATTAACGAACCGCTCGGCAATATGGTGATCGACATCGGAGGCGGAACCTCTGAAGTCGCGCTCATCTCTCTTGGCGGTGTCGTTGCGCTCGAAGCGGTGCGTGTCGGAAGTTTCGATATCGATGCTGCCATCCAGACCTACATCCGGCGTGAATACGGCATCGCTGTGGGCGAACGCACCGCAGAAGAAATCAAAGTAACGATCGGTTCAGCGTGGCCAACAGAAAATGAGTTTGCCGCTGAGGTTCGTGGCCGGGAACTTATGAGCGGTCTTCCAAAGACCGTTGTTCTCACTGCCGAAGAAGTTCGCGAAGCAATCGACGAACCTGTGTCGGCAATGGTCGACGCGGTCATCGCGTGTTTGGGCCAAGCTCCGCCCGAGTTGGCTCAAGACCTCATCGAACAAGGCATCTATCTGGTTGGTGGCGGTGGCATGTTGCGCGGCCTCGATCTCCGGATTGAATCCGAAACAGATGTTCCGGTTCACTTGGTCGAAGCGCCACTTGAATCAGTTGTTCTCGGAGCAGGCCATTGCGTCGAATCCTTCGACGCACTCAAGGTCATGTTCATGGACTGAGGTCTTCGGCAGCTTGCCGGACCTGCCAATCTCGATCGTTTGTTGCCCGTTCAAGAGCGGCATCGACTTCGGGGCCATCAAATGGGGCCAGGGCGATAACGGCGCGCCGGCGAACCGTTGCTTTGTCCTCGGTTGCGGCGAGGATCGCGGCAAGTCCCGCGGGATTGCCGAGAGCACCGAGCGCTGCAACTGCAGATTCGCGACACAGCGCGTCGTCGTGACGGGTTGCAATCTCGCACAATCGTTCAATAGTTGCGCTCGATGCAGGTGGACGCTCTCCACACGCCCATGCGGCAATTTCCACCACGGAGTCATCGCTATCGGAAAGAAGCGCAGCGATAGCGGCCGCTGCGTCGGGGGTGATCGGATCACCGACGCTGCCGTTCCATGAGGTTGATTCGGTGCATGCCCGACGACGCATGATTGGGTCGGCATCATCGGTGGCCCGAATGAGTTCGTCCTCTGTTAGTGCACCGAGGCGGTTGAGCGCACCAAGAGCGGTAGCACGAACATTCGCGTCGTCGTCGCTTAGGAAGGATCGGGCGGTGTTTTCATCGCCGGTATGTCCCGCGAGCGCAGCATCGCGTCGGCGAGCGACGGTGTCATCGAGTTGACGGCCAGGCATGCTCAGCCGATCGAGGCGCCGAAGAGCCCGAAGAGCACGATGACCGAAAGCGCGAGTCCGGCAGCGAGAGCGGTGCCGAGAATGACGAGGACCACGCCAAGGCCGACCCCAGATCGGATGCGCTCCGAGGTGGTTGGGCCGATGTCATCTCCATAGATCGGTTGCCATTGGTTGCTCGCAGTCACAAGGGACATCCTCGCACTCTGTTGGCGGGCGCGCCGGTTCATGGTCTCGGACATGGCAGGCTGACACGGTCGATGGGCCGAATCCATCGCGTTTTGTCTGTGGAGCAACGTGGTCGAGCTCAACGAAGAAGAACCTGTGCCCGCTCCTGCGACTGCGGGTGAGGAATCGCCGCATTGGAGTCGACGCCGACGTTGGCTCACGTCGCTTGGTTTTTTGTTCGCCGTACTCATCATCACGCTGGGGTTAGTTCTTCGGCTCCCGTATTACGTGATGTCTCCGGGCTCTTCGCGTCCGACCGAGAGTCTTATTTCGGTGAGTGGAGCGCAGACGTATGTGAATGGGGGAGAAGTTGATTTCCTCACCGTGTCGCTTCGGCAGGCGACACCATTTGAAGCGCTAGCTGCATGGGTAAACCCCGATCTCGATCTCGCTTCGAGGGAAGACATTCTCGGCAAACAATCGCCTGATCAGAATCGCGATCTGAATTTGCGATTGATGACGGAATCCAAAGATGCTGCGCAGTACCAGGCACTCGCTCGGCTCGGTTATCCCGTCGAATCGACCGGCACCGGTGCAGTCGTTGCATCAGTGGTCGAAAGCGGACCATCGGCAAACATGCTTGTTCCGGGAGATGTCATTGTTCGTGCCAACGGTCAACAGATTTCGTTTAGCCAACAATTGATCAACGTGATCAGCGCGACAACTCCGGGGGCGACGATCACATTGGGTGTCGAACCTTTTGATTCGACACTGGAAGGCGCTCTTCCGCCTCGCGAGGTGCAGGTAGTCCTGGGCGCCCGCGAAGGGGACACCACAAAGGGATTCCTCGGGGTCTCGACTTTTACCCGCGATCTCTCATTCACGTTTCCAGTTGAGGTAACGATTGATTCCGGTCGGGTGGGCGGCCCGTCGGCGGGATTGGCCTTTACCCTTGGGATTCTTGATGTCATGACTCCTGAAAGTCTCACTGGCGGGCTCAACGTTTCAGTGACCGGGACGATCACCCTTGATGGCTCGGTGGGGCCAATAGGCGGAATCCACCAAAAAGTGATGGCGTCGCGTCGGGCCGGTGTCGATTTGATGTTGGTTCCTGCAAGCGAGATCGATGAGGCCCGCAAGTACGCGGGCGATCTACGCGTTGAGCCGGTTGAGTCATTGACCCAAGCACTTGAAGTTCTCACGACAGTTGGTGGCGGCAACTTGGTGCTTCCGGCCGTCGGCAGCACTCTCGCCGCCAACTGACCCCTTTGGTATCACCGGAATGTCGGCGTTTCGTCGGTAGCCTTGACCTTGATGGCAACCGACTCGTCCGGGCCGATCGATCCCGACCGCATCCTCGATAAAACCTTCGCGACCGTAAAGAAGGGCGTTGACCCCGTTGAGGTCCAGCGTTACCTCCTTCAGGTCTCGAATCAGTTGAAGACCTCACAAACCCGTGTTTCCGAACTCGAGCGACAGCTCGACCAGGCGCGCCGCCAAAGCGCCGAACACGATCCGATCGACCCTTCGAACCTCACGAAATTGCTGGGCGAGGAAACGACGCGGGTTCTTGATGCCGCTCAGTCAGCTGCAGCCGAGATTCGCGCAAAGGCCGAGGAAAACGTGGCGCGACTCCTTCGTGAGGCGCGTGAAGAATCCGTGCGTCTACGAGAAGACGCTGAAACGCTTGTGGCTCGGCGCACCCAAGAAGCAGAGCAAGCAACTGCACAAATTCGGGAGTACGCCGAAACCCAGCGTGCGAATGCCGAAGCTGAAGCCGCTGCGATCATCGAAGCGAGCAAACAGCAGGGTCGCGAGATGGTGCAGGAGGCGAAGGAAGTTCGCCAGCGCATGCTCGACGATCTCGCAAACCGCCGTCAGGCACTTCGTCAACAGATCGAACAATTGCAAGCCGGACGCGATCGCCTCTCTGCTGCTTACGACATCGTTCGTGAAACCCTTGCTGTCGCCACTGAGGAACTTCACGTCGCTCTTCCCGAAGGCCGACTCTCCGCCGAAGTTGCCTCATTGCAAAGCGTCGACTCCGAGCTCGAGGCGACCATCACTCCGATAGTTACGGCTGAAGAACTCGACGAACCAACCATCGACGTCTTCCCTGCTTCGCAGGCGCGAAACGTTGAAACGCCGGCCGAAGCGCGTCCATCGGCCCCCAAGCTCACGGTCGTTCCTCCGGTGGAAGAAGCGGTCGTCGAGGAAATCGTTGAAGCAGCAGCGGTTGTCGAAGATGCACCTGAGTCTCCAACCGAAACAACGGTTGTTCCGGAAGATCCGCGTGAAGGTCGCCACTCGTCATCGGTCCGTGTCGTGCGCACATCGAGCGGCAAGGCTGCCGATGTCTTTGCTCGGCTTCGTCAAGAAGGTGAAGACGAGGTTGCGACTACGGGCGATGTACCCGACGCAATTGCTGACACCGAACCTGAAATCATTGAGGAAGTCGTCGAGGTCGTCGTACCAGAAGCGACAGAAGTCATTGCTCCCGACTCGTCTGCCGATGCTGACCAAGTCTTCATCGCAGCGCGCGACGCAGCTGTTTCGTCAATCGAAAGTTCACTGGCTCGTCGCATCAAGCGCGAGTTATCCGACGAGCAAAACGAACTTCTCTCCACGTTGCGGTCGATTAAGGGCAATCTGACAGCAATCGCTTTTCTTCCGACTCCTGAGTCCCAGTTGGAACGCTATGAAGACATCGCCCTGCCTGCGCTGGCTGATGCCACCGAGGCGGGCGCGGCAATCGCCCCGGTCAAGGGCCGCAGTTCTGCCCGTGCATCGGTCGGTGACCTCGCTGCCGATCTGGCGAGTGCGATCGTCGGCCCACTGCGTGATCGGCTCGAACGAGCCGTATCGGAATCTGCGGGTGACCGCGACGATCTTGCCCAGCGAATCCGGTCGACTTTCCGCGAATGGAAGGGCCAGCGGGTCGATGACGCCGTCACCTTTGCGGTGCTGGCGGCCGCGAATCGGGGCGTTCTCGACCGATTGCCCAAGAACTCGAAGGTGCGCTGGGTTGTTGCGGCAGGCGACGGCCCCTCACCCGACTGCGAAGACAATGCTCTCGGCGGACCAATTGATCGTGG